>NZ_JAKMPZ010000011.1:0-55089 GCF_025771325.1 Campylobacter sp. RKI_CA19_01122
TGATCAAACCCCAGGTGTTACCACACTCAAAGGTGCTATGGCTGTGATGGATATAGTAGAAACCGCTACAGCAAATCTAGATGCCATTAGAGCTGATATTGGTGCGGTGCAAAATCAAATCACAGCTACACTAAATAACATCAGTGTAACCCAAGTAAATATCAAATCAGCTGAATCAAACATCAGAGATGTAGATTTTGCAGCAGAAAGTGCAAATTTCTCTAAATACAACATCCTAGCTCAAAGTGGATCTTATGCTATGAGTCAGGCTAATGCTGTGCAACAAAATGTTTTAAAACTCTTACAATAAATCCAAATAATATAAGGCAGTTTTGCCTTATATTAAATTTCTTTTTTCTAAAATATCTTGTAAAGGTATGATGGCTATTTTTAAGGCTTTTTCTTGGACTAAAGCTAACTCGCTAATCTCTTCTAGCCAAGATTTATGTGCTGTAATCCAAGCAACAAGTTTATTTTGTTTATCACTATCATTATGCATAGGATTAACATAAATTTTTGAAAAATTGCTTTCAATATGAAATAAAGAAGGACTTAAAACTTCTCTTAAGAAAATGTATTTATTGCTTTCTATAGTCTCTTTTAGTTGATCTATTTTTGTATTTAATTCATGTAAAGTATAGTGTATTTTGCTTTGATAGTTTAATTCTTTATGTAATTTTTTACAAATTTTTAAAAATTTTTCATTAGCTTTTATATTTTGTTTGATTTGTTTGTAAGCTTTTAGCATAAGCTCTTGGCTATCTTTGCGTTTTGGTGGATTTAGTTTTGGAAAAGGTTTTTTTACCTCATCTTTTAAAAACTCTTCACAAATTTCTTTAAAAGGTTTTTCTATGGTCCCTTCTATCCTTGCCCCACCTTCTGTGGCATTATAAATTTTTGCTTTTGTTTGTTTATGAAATAAACTTTCAAAAATTTGTTTAAATAGCATCCAAACCTCTGAACTTTGCACATAAGTTTTTCCACCATAAGCTAAGGTTTCAAATTTTCCATGATCGCGTTCAAAATCTCCTTCGTGATAACTTTCATGTAAAAATCCTTCACTATGAGATTTTCCATCATCACTATAAGCTAAATCTTGTCCTATTAAGATGATATTTTCATGCCCTAACAAAAGCGCTAGTTCATAGTTTAAATGTGCCACGCTCATTCCACCACTTACATAGCCAAAATCATGCAATCCTAAAGAATAAGCAAAAGGTAATGATCTTGAAACTAAAATATATTTTCTTTTATTTTTTTCTAAAAATTCTATACTATCTTTATATACTAATGAAGCTAAAATAAAAGTAATGTCTTTATCAAATTCTTTAAAATCATTATCAAAGCATTTTGACACCACATCATCTCTTTCTAGCATACAAACATAATCAGGTTTTATACCTGCCTTTGCTAAGATAGGATAAGCACTATCAGCGCAAAATATAGTAGCTTTATTAGCATATTTTTTAAGTAAAAGAAGTTGTTTTTTTAAAGAAGGTCCAGTAGCTACCAATATAGCATTTTTGCTTTTATTTGATCTTTTTTTCTTAAATTCGTTAAAACTTGGATGTGTAAGCATTTTAGGTAAATTTAGAACAAATTGTTCTATGCCTTGCATAGCATCAATTGGGTCATTTCCTCTTCTTAAAGCAATATTTTTAATAACTTTGGAATTTAAATCATTTATGTTTTTAATTTCTTCTTTTTGTCTTTCTTCATAAAATTCACAATGAATATGTAGAGTGTAAGTTTTTAAAAATAAATTTAAAAAAGAGCATAAAGTATCAGCTTTTGTATAGTTAAATTCCTTTGCATGGATTAAAATAAATCTACCTTCTAAAAGTTCTTTGGAAAAATCTATCATATTAAAAACTAAAAATATTAACTCAATGTCTTTTTCATATACAATAACTTTTTTATGTTCTTTATTTGCAAGCAAACTTTTGTAAAATATACCATTGCCTAATCCATAGAAAAAAAGTATAGGGTATCTTAAGAATTCTTTATTAAATAGCTCAATTTTTTCTTGTAATTCTTTTAAAGGATTTATATATAAATTTTTTATATTTTTATAACATATATTACAATTTAAAGGATCTTTATCAAAAACATAAATATAATCTTTAGCTTCTTTTATTCTACCTAATCTTCTTTTTAGCGTTTGATATTCACTTCCTTTTAAGGCTTTTAAATTTTTTTTAAAAATCTCTGTTTTCATTTTTATCCTTTTTGATTAAAAAAATAATATCGTCATTTTTTATGTTTTTTATCAAAAATTTGATGTGTTATTGTTTTAAATTTTCTTTTATAGTTTTATTATAATTTTCAAGATATAAAATAATCTCATCAAAAAAATCGATTTGTTGTTCTAAGAAAGATTTTGTATTTTTTTCTTTTTCAACTTTGTATTTTAAAACCTCACATTCATTTTGAAAGCATCTAGCTTGTAAAATATCTGAAAAAAATTCACTTTTTGGGAGCTTAAGTCTTAGTTTTTCTAATCTTTCTAAGCTTTTATCCTTAATAGCTTTTTTGCATTCATTGATAAAAATTTCACTTTGTTTTATTTGTTTGTTGAGTTTTTCTTTGCATTGTTTTAGTTTTTTTTGTGGATTTTTTGCTTTTGTTAAAATAATATTTTTTTCAATTTTTTCTTTTAAAAACTCTTCACAAATTTCTTTAAAAGGTTTTTCTATGGTCCCTTCTATCCTTGCCCCACCTTCTGTGGCATTATAAGTTTTGATTTTTAATATATCTCTAGCTAGAGCTATATCTTTTTCAAAACTTTTTAAAAACAAATACCATGTGAGTTGTGTTTTTACTTCTTTATTGCCTCCATATGCACAGATTGTTTTATAAACAACTTCTTCGTCTCCTTGATCACCATATAAATGTTCTTTTGGGTGAGACTTTCCATCATCACTATAAGCTAGATCTTGCCCTATTAAAATAATATTTTCAAATCTTAAAGCTCCAGCTAACTCATAAGCCATATTAGCAACACTCATGCCATTTCCCAAAAAACCATATTCATTTAAGCCAAGTTTGCTTTCAAAAAACAAAGGTCTTAAAACAAGCATATAATTTCTATTGTTTTTTTCTAAATATTCTATAGTTTTAGGATGAGTTAAAGAGGCTATGATAAATAAAATATTTTTATCAAATTCTCCAAAATCATTATTAAAAAATTCGCTAGTCATATCTTCTCTTTCTAGTGAAAAGACATAATCAGGCTTAATTCCTTCTTTAGCTAAGATAATATAAGAGCTATCAGCACTAAAAATCACAACATTTTCTTGGTATTTTTTTAAAAGCGGAAGTTGTTTCATCAAAGAAGGACCTGTTGAAACTATAATGGCATTTTTTGCTCTTGCTTTTCTATCTTTTATTAGATTTTTAAAAGGTGTATGAGTGATGATTTTTTCTAAATTTATAATATTATGTTTTATTCCTAGCAAAGCATCTTTTGGGTCATTTCCACGAGCAAGCATTAGTGTTTTTATGAGATTTAATAAAATTTGCATCACATTTTGAGCATTGGGTGTATAAAAATTAATATAAAAATCATTATAAAAATGAAAATTGAAAATTTTCAGCGTATGTTTGATTTGCGGATAATTAAATAAAACTTTAAGTTGAGCGGTGTTGATATTTGGTGTAAAAAACAAAATAAGTTTTTCTTTTCTAAGAAGTGTGGTAAAATCAATCATATGAAAAGCTAGATATAAAATTTCTAATTCTTCTTCAAAAATAACAATATGTTTTAAATTCTGATTTTTTAAAAGTTCTATAAAAAATTTTCCATCGCCAAAACCATAAAAAAATAATACTGGATATAATTGAAATTTATCATAATCAAAAGAATGATTTTCATCTAAAAAAACTTGATTTTGCAAATCAAAAATTTTATTTTCTATGATTTTAAATTTATGATTTTGAGTGATTTTTCTCAACTCATAAGCTAGTATTTGATCTACTTCAAAAAGAGCTTGGGTGTTTTTTAAAAATAATTCTTTATTCATAGGTGTCCATTTTTATTTTGATTATAACAAAAATTATATTATAGCAATATTGAGTATGCTTATATCAAATAGTGGCTTTGTAATTTTGTTGCTTTTATTTTTTGAATATATTTTTTAAATTTACTTTCAATTAGAAAATTTTCTAAATTTAATATATTTGTTTCTAAAGCTACTTTTAATGCAACAATATGCTCATTAATAATTTCAATAAAAGCTAGGCATTCTTTGATCCAAAGAAGCATTTTGTTAAAACTATCTTCTTGTGTTTTAGGATTAAGTACTTGAATTCTTGCTAAATTAAGTTCAAACTGAATACCAATAGCGCTAGTTAATTCTTTTAAAATGCTTACTTTGGTAAGCTTTGTTTTGTGATTTTCTATTTCTTGTATTAAATCAATGAAATTTTTTTCATCACTTATTAAAAAACAAATGCGATTGAGTATGTATAAATTTTCTTTGTGCAAAAATTCACAAAGTTTAATGGCTTGTTGTGTTTTATAAAATGATTTAAGCATGAGTTCATTTTTTTTTATTCTGTGTGATTTTGTCAAGTTGTATAAATGATTTTGGTGTAGTGTTTTCAAATAAAGTTTCACAAAGCTCTTTAAAAGGTTTTTCTATAGCTCCTTCTATCCTTACTCCGCCTTCAGTGGCATTATAGGTTTGGATATTTTGTTTATTATTTTTAGCAATAGCTTCTTCTAGATAATGCTTAAATACCATCCATATTTCATGTGTTTTAACTATGTTTTGCCCACCATAACCTAGGGTTTGAATACGATCATAATGACTTTCACAATCAGCCTTATAATGATAATCTTGAGGATGTGAAAATCCATCATCAGAATAAGCCAAATCTTGTCCTATTAAAATGATATTTTATGTTTCAAGCAAGATGCTATGAAATAAGCCATATTTGCTACACTTGGAGTGTTTACTAAACTACCCAAATCTTTTAAATGAAAAAGTTTGCTGAAATCCCCTATTTTTTGTATAAAGGTGAACTTTCTATTGTTTTCTTTTAGATATTTGGGAGTATTTTTATATACAATTTCAGTTAAGATAAATAAAATATTTTTATCAAAATCGCCAAAATTGTTATTAAAAAATTCACTCGTTTTTTCTATTCTTTCCAAAGATAAAACATAATCAGGTTTTATATCATGTTTTGCGAGTATAGGATAAGCACTATCAGCGCAAAAAATAGTTGCTTTATTTATATATTTTTTAAGCAGAGGAAGTTGTTTGATTAAAGAAGGGCCTGTTGAAACTATAATAGCATTTTGATAAATATTTTTTCGTTTTGATAATAATTCTTTAAAGGAATAATTTAAAAAAAGATCAGGTAGATTATAAATAAAATTTTCTATACCTTTTAAAGTATCTTTTGAAGAATTTCCAAATTTTAAAATAGAATTTTTTATATAAGTTTGCATAGTTTCGTTTGTTTTTAAAATGTCATTATGAAATTTTTCATAATAATCGCAATGGATATCAAAAAATAAGTTCTTAAGAAATTAAAAAATGGTGAGCTATTGCATAAAATTTGAAAATATGTAGAATTTATATTGTTTATATCTAAAATAATTAGCCGGAAGTCTTTTAATTCTTCACTAAAATCTAAAAAATGAAAGCTCAGATAAATAAATTCTATTTCTTTTTCAAAAATAACTATTTTTGTCTATTTTTGTTTTGTAAAAGGGCTTTATATAAAATTCCATTACCAAAACCAAAAAAATATAGCACTGGATATAATAAATATTTGTCATTATATAAGTCCGATTTTTCATTTAATTCATCAAGTGTATCGTTATATAACACATATCCTTTTTTTGGTGAATAAAATTAACATCTAAGGGATCGGATCCTTGTTTTGTATCAAAATTATTTTGCTTAAAATTTGCCAATTTGTCTTTTAAATTTTTATCACTTAAAGCTTCTAAATTTTTATTAAAAATATGTTTTTCCATGATTATTCCTTGAAATGTTTTTCTTCTAAAGCTTTAGCAAATTCTATATCACAACTTGCTTTTTTACCAAGCATGATAGGTAAAAATTTAGGATGCAAACCTAGGCTTGGTCTTACGCTTTTTATATTTTCTCGTGTGAAAATATCACCTTTTTTGATGTCTTTACTTGCGTATAAACTTCTTGCAAAATGGCGGTTTTTTAAAGTTTTTTCATCCATGCTAAATTCTTTGTTTCCTAAAGCTTGCTCGCTTAAACGCACCATAGAACACATTTGCTTAAATTCCTCAAAATCAAGACTAAATTTAGCATCAGCGCTATTTAAAGTTTTGTCTAATATAAAATGTTTTTCTATGATTCTTGCGCCAAGAGCTACGGCTAAAGTTGGTGCTAAAAATCCCTCGCTATGATCACTTAAACCAACAATAGTGTTAAATTTTTCTTGTAAAGTTTTTATGACATTTAAATTTAAATCACAAATTTGTGAAGGATAAGCCGAGGTGCATTTAAGCAAAATTAAATTCGGATTGTTTTCTTCTTTAAAAATTTTAACAATCATTTCAAGTTCTTCTTCATAGGCTATGCCTGTAGAAACTAAAGTAGGTTTGTTTTCTTTTGCTACATAACGCACAAAATCATAATCATTTGCTTCAAAGGAAGCGATTTTATAAGCTGGGGGATTAAATTGCCTTAAAAAATTTACATCTTCTTTAGAAAAAGGACTAGAAAAGCAAATTAAACCTTCATTTTTAGCACATTCAAAAAGTTTTTCATGCCACTCATAAGGAGTTTTAGCTTCTTCGTAGAGCTCATATAGTTTGCGTCCATGCCATAAACCACCTTCAATAATAAAATCTTTTTTGTTAGAATTTAGTGTTAAGCTATCTGGGGTATAGGTTTGAATTTTTATAGCATTAGCTCCTGCTTTTTTGGCTGCTTGTATAGTTTTTAAAGCTATTTCAAGACTATTTGCATGATTGGCTGAAAGTTCAGCGATGATGAAAACTTTTTCATTTATGTTAAAATTTTCTATAAACATCAAAAAACCTTTTTTAATTTAAATAAAAATTTACTATATTTTATATTTTAATTATTAATTGTGATTAAAGGTTTATTTAGTAAAATAAATTTACTATAAAGTTATCTAAGGAAAAAACTATGACTAAAACACTAGAATATTCGATTTATCACTTTTGTGAACACATTTTAAAACTTAAAATTACACCAACAAGCGTGATTAGAGGCGAGCTTTATGGGGCTTCTATACCTTTGTATTTTAAAGATGAAGAATATAGTTTTTATCTGTTTTTTCAAAAAAAGGCTCTTAATGAGATTGCGCAATTTTTATTGCATGAAGAGTTAAAAGAAGATGATCTAGCAGATTTAGTAAAAGAAGTAGCTAATCAAATTATAGGTTATGCCAAAAAATTACTTAATGATACTAATGGCAAAGATGAGTATCGTTTGGGTGTTCCCGAATATTTAGGACGTATTGATGGATTTTCAAAAATCAAACTCAAAGAAAAATTTACTTATGAAATGAAAAATGCTCGTTTTAGAATAGGTTATAAAAAATTATGATAGAAGATCATTTAGGATTGTTGCAATCTTATGAAGATATTTTAGATATTAGCGTTGATTTTGTTAGTGAGCTTGGTACTACTAATATGAGCGTAAGAGAGCTTTTAAAGCTAGAAGTTGGTTCTGTGATAGACCTTGAAAAGCCAGCAGGTGAAAGCGTGGAACTTTATTTAAATAGAAGAATTTTTGGAAAAGGTGAGGTAATGGTGTATGAGAAAAACCTTGCTATAAGGATTAATGAAATTTTAGATTCTAAATCAGTATTGCAGTATTTCAAAAAAGAATTGCAATGAAATTTATTTGGATTTTATTACTCGCTTTACCTCTTTTTGGGGCAAAAATTCTTGATTACAATATTTATCCAAGAGAAGATAGGGTGGATATTACTTTTTCATTTGATGTTCCTTATAAAGAAGGTATTAGTCAAAATAAAAAAGATGGTATTATTATTTTTACTTTAAATGCTAAAAGTGCAAAAGAGGAAGATAGAGTGTTGAATTCTGATATTATAAAAAAAATTAAAATTTTTTCAGAAGATAAAAAAACTTTTATAGCTTTAAGTGTAGGTGATAAAATACAAATTACCGCTGATGCGATTGGTGAATATGGTTTAAGATTGCGTGCTCAAAAAGAAGGTGTAAATTTAAGTACTAAAAAAAGCTTAGAGGAAAAAAACGAGGAAATAAAAATGCAAGAATATGATTTTACAAATTATATTTTAGTTGTAAGCGTTTTGATACTTTTGCTTGTTGGACTTTGGTTTTTAAAAATATATCTAAGACAAAAACACCCTTTAGATAGGAATTTTAATTTAATCTTTCAAAGACCACTTGATAGACACAATCAACTTGTAGTTTTTGAGTATGGTTTGAAGCGTTATACTATGATTATAGGAAACTCTAATGTGGTATTAGAAACAAATGAAGCTTTGATAAAAAATGAAGAACAAAACAAAGCACCTCAAAAGCCAAAAGAAAAAGATTTTGACTCTTATTTTGAAGAAAATAAACAAAGATTGCAAAATTTACTTTTAAAACAAAATAATTAATTTTGCTGATTAAAAGCCAAAATGATAAGTTTTGGCTTTGAAATTTTTTTGATTTCTTCTTTTGAAAAATAAATTTGTTTTTTAGTCGAGTATATATACAAAGTATGATTTTTTAGCGTGAAATCAAGATTCTCATCAGTGTCTTTTGCAAGTTTTTTTGATAAAGCTAAAATAAAATTAAGCCAAGCTAATATGTGATTATTTGGTAGTAAATCTTTTATATTTTCTATCGCAAATGGATTGATTTTTTTTCCATTGGCTTTTAAAATAGTAGAAATTAATAAAATTTCTTTATGTGAAAAACCAAAATGCAGGCTATTTAGAGCTATATAAGCACTATGTTCATTGGCAAAATAAAAATTAATTCTTTCGCCTATATGCGATAATTTTGCAGCATTTATAAGATCTTTTTTAAAAGCAAGATTAATTTTATGGATAGGTAAAAGGGCATCAAATAATTTATTTGCAAAATAAGCACTTTTATCATTATAATCTATACTAAAACGATCTTGTATAGATTTTAAGCTTGGATTGAAATTCGGAGGAAATTTGGCATTAAATTTTGAAAAATCCGTTGTTTCATTTTTTATTTTAGTATATTTTTGAAAAAGATTAGATAAAAATACACCTTCTCTAACACCTACTGCAGAGGTGGTGATATTTTTAGCTTTTAAATTTTTTGCTAGTGCTAAAAATATCACACATCCTTCTTTTATAGTATCAAAACGATCTTTTTTTATGTTAAAATCATTTAAATTTTTAGCATTTTGAATTTTTTCTATGTGATTTTTTTCTTTTTCAAAACTATAACTAAAATTATGAATCATTTTTAACGGGTAAGAGTTTTTTTTCATTATAGAATTTGATAATGCCCTTAAACTTCCACCTATGGCAATGATATTTTCATTTTGAAAATGCTTTGGAACTTGTTTTAGTGCTTCTTGTATAAATTGGTCTAGTGCATTAAATTTTTTTGTATCGTAAAAAATTTCTTTTAATCTTACTGTGCCAAGATCAAGTGAAATACAATCTACAATCCTACCTTCTTTGATTAAACAAAGCTCAGTCGATCCTCCACCTATATCTATAGTGGTGGCATTTTGAATATCTGATAGTAAATTTAGCGCAGCAAGCCCACCTAAAAATGACTCTGTTTTTCCATTAATACATTTTATATTTAAACCTACATTTTTTGCTATTCTAGCTATGAAATCTTTAGCATTGGGTGCATCTCTTAATGCAGAAGTTCCAACAGCAATAATTTTTCTACATTTTTCTTTTAAAGCTTTTTCCTTAAAATAAGTCAAAGCTTTTTCGGCTTTAAGCATGGCTTCTTCTTGAAGAATCTTATTATTATTGTAAGCATTTTCTCCAAGTCTTACTTTCTTTTTGTGCTCACTACAAATGAAAAAACCATATCTTGAGGTTTTTTCAAAAACTACCATACGAACGGAATTAGAGCCAAGGTCAATTACTGCTGTTTTTTTAGCCATTAAATATCTTTATTTTTATGTTTTAAACGAAGCTCATCAATGCTTTCTACATTATCAGGATCAGGTATGATACAATCTACTGGACAAGCTACTATACAAGCTGGTTCTGAAAATTCATTCACACATTCAGTACAAAGATCAGGATCTATGACATAAATTGGATCATTATCATAGATTGCTTCATCGGGACATTCTTCCCTACATGCATCACAGGATATGCATTCTCTAGTGATTAAAAGTGACATATTTTTTTTCCTTTTTATAAGTAATAAAGCAAACTTATACTATATAAAAACTTATAGGTAATTTAAAATGAAAGAAAAAACAAAATCTACTTTTTAGAATGATTAAATCATTCTAAAATTTTAGTTAGTTTTTTTAGGAAAACAAAAACGATACCCTCTACGACGCACGGTTTCTATGGTAGAGATGTTAAGCGGTTTATCCATTTTTTGTCTTATTTGATTGATTGCAACCTCTATAACATTTGGAGTTACAAGTTCAGGTTCTTCCCAAATAGCATCTAAAAGTTGTTCTTTTGACACAATCTGATCTGAATGTCTAGCTAAATGAGTTAAAACTTCAAAAGGTTTTCCTTTTAATTCTATATCTTTTCCTTGATAAGTGATTTTTTCTTCATCAGGATCAATCACTAAATCATCGATTTTGATCACATTTGTTCCGCCAAATCTAAGTCTAGCTTCAATTCTCGCCATTAAAATTTCAAAATCTAAAGGTTTTTTTATATAATCATCTGCTCCAGCTTTCAAAGCTTTGATTTCATTTTCTTTATCTGCTTTTGCGCATATTGTAACTATAGCGGTTCTTGGAGATTTTTGCTTAATGGCATTAATTAAATCACTTGCATCATTATTGCCAATAGTCCAATTTGATAATACTAAATCATAGTGTCTAATACCTATAAAATACTCAGCGTCTTTAAAATTTTCTGAAGTATCACTTTGATAGCCAAACTCATTTAAGGTATTTGATAGAGTTTTATTAAGTGATGCTTCATCTTCTACAACTAAAATACGCATTTTATTCCTTTGAAGATAGTTTTAGTGCAAAAGTATAACACAAATTAAGCAAATGTTCAAAATTCTTTAAAAAAATTTTAATATTTTTTACTCAGACTAGCTCCAACGCATGCATTTTTGATAATATCAGGTTTGTAACAAGTGATATTTATAAATTTAAGCTTTTTATTATGTTTTTTAATATCCTTGCATATGTATTTTAAAGATTTTTCTATAGTTTTAAATTTTTTCTTTTTATAAATTTTTTCTATTCTAATACAAAGTTTTGCATAATCTAAAAATTTTTTACTTTTAGCTTCTAGTTCTATAATAACTTTTTGTTCTTGAATTCTTTCAAAATCCAAAAGCCCTATAATACATTTAAATTCTAAACTGACTTTTATATGACTTTGCATTCTTGTTTTCCAATAAGCCTTAAAATATTTGGTATATGTTTATAAATTACTATAAATGCAATAACAAAAATTGGTGCATGGGTGTTGATCACAGGCATGTTATAATGAAAAATAAATGAAGTAGCTATTAAAACAATTAAAGCTCCTAATGAAGCTAAGCTTGAAATTTTAAATACCTTTCCTATGATAAACCAAGCTAAAACCGCAGATATTATTTCAAAAGGTAAAAATACTGCTAAAACCCCAGCCCCTGTAGCCACTCCTTTACCACCTTCAAATTTTAAATAAGGAGAAAAGCAGTGCCCAAATACTGCTAAAACAGCCATAGTCCATAAGATATTTTCATCATAGCCCATAAATTTTGCCACTAATATAGGTATGATTCCTTTTAATGCGTCTAAAATAGCGGTTGCAATAGCAAGTATTTTAGCTAGTTTAGGATCGCTTTCTTTTACTACCCTTAAAACATTTGTAGCGCCTATACTTTTACTACCCATATTTTTAATGTTTGTTTTAGCAAAGATTTGAGCTAGTAAAAGCCCAAATGGTATAGCGCCTATGAGATAAGCTAAAAGATAGATTATTAAATTTTCCATTTACTTTTCCCTAAGATTTTTGTAAAACTCTGTAATAATAGCAAAAAACCCTGAAATAAATATTTAAGAGACATTTTCTCCTATAATAATTTTTATTGTTAAATATAAATTTTTTATATTATTTAAAGAAAATTATAGATATATTTTCAATAAGTTTATTTTAAATAGGCTTTATTTTATCTTATTTAGGAGTAGATAATGAAAAAAATTTCATTATTAGTTGCATCATCATTATTAGTTGCATCAACTGCTTTTGCTAACGATAAAGCTTTGCTTGATGAAGCAAAAGCTGCAGGTTTGGCGCCTTTACCAAAAGATCAGACAGGTGTTGAAAAACTATTAAAAGAAATGGGTATTAAAGCTAGTAAATTCTCTAAAGAGAAAGCTAACCTTGGTAAAAAGCTGTATTTTGAGCCAAGACTTTCTAAAAGTGGTTTGATTTCTTGTAATACCTGTCATAATTTAGGTATGGGTGGTACTGATGGTATAGCGGCTGCTGTAGGACATAAATGGACAGCTAATCCTCATCATTTAAATTCGCCAACAGTTTATAACTCAGTTTTAAATTCAACTCAATTTTGGGATGGTAGAGCAGGAACTTTAGCAGACCAAGCAAAAGGGCCAATCGAAGCAGAACCTGAAATGGCAACTCCTGCCAAATTAGCAGTAGAAAAAATAGCTTCTATGCCAGAATATGTAAAAGAATTTAAAAAAGTTTATGGTAGCAGTGGAGTAACTTTTGATAATATTGCAGATGCTATTGCTACATTTGAAAGAACACTTTTAACTCCATCTAAATTTGATAAATTCTTAGAAGGTGATACAAAAGCATTAAATAAAAAAGAAAAAGAAGGTTTGAAAACTTTCATCGATAAAGGCTGTACAGCTTGTCATACAGGGGTAAATTTAGGTGGTAGTATGCAGGCTTTCCAAGTAGCAGCTAAATATAAATTTGCAAATGTAGGAGATTTTAAAGGTGATGCAAATGGCTTAGTTAAAACTCCAACCTTAAGAAATATTGCTGAAACTGCTCCGTATTTTCACAATGGTGCTATTTGGTCTTTACAAGAAGCAATTAAAGAAATGGGCAGTGTGCAACTTGGCATAGAAATTTCTGATAAAGAAGCAGCTTCTATAGAAACTTTCTTACATGCCTTAACAGGTAAAAAACCAAGCATTACTTACCCTCAACTTCCAAAAGCAACTGAAAAAACTCCAAAACCAGAGCTTTAATTTAAACCTTAAGACGCTTTTTGCGTCTTAAGCTTACTTTATATAAAATCAAGATATAATTACTGCTTTTAGCCATTAAAGCTTTCTAAAATTATGTTTATGCATAATGCTTTATGGTGCTACCAAAATATTTTAAGAAAGGATAGCTGTATGTATGCTATTATAAAACACAGTGGAAAACAATACAGAGTAAGCCAAGGTGATGAGCTTAAACTAGATCGTTTTGAAGCTGAAGCAAAATCAAGCATAGAAGTAAGTGAAGTTCTTGCTATATGCGATAAAGAATTAAAGGTAGGTGCGCCGTTTGTTGCGGGTGCAAAAGTTGTTTTAGAAGTGATTGCTCATGGAAAAGACAAAAAAGTTGTGATTTATAAAAAAAGACGTAGAAAAGACTCAAAATTAAAACGCGGTTTTAGAAGACAATTTACTCGCGTTAGAGTAGTAGATATTAAAGCTTAAGGAGTAAAGAATGGCACACAAGAAAGGTCAAGGTTCAACTCAGAATAATCGTGATTCTATAGGTCGTCGTCTAGGTGTTAAAAAATTTGGTGGAGAATTTGTTCGCGCTGGCAACATCATCATCCGCCAAAGAGGAACAGCAACTCATGCGGGTAATAATGTAGGCATAGGAAAAGATCATACAATTTTTGCTTTAATTGATGGTTTCGTAAAATTCGAAAGAAAAGATAAAAATAGAAAAAAAGTTTCTGTTTATCCTGCATAATTTTAAGGCTACTTTGTAGCCTTTTTCTTCTTTTTAATCTTAATATATTAAAAAAAATATAATATCATTTTAAAAATTTATATTTTGGTGATTGTATGTTTATAGATAATGTGAAATTAGTTTTAAGTTCAGGTAATGGTGGCAAAGGTGCTGTGAGTTTTCGCCGTGAAAAACATGTTCCACTCGGTGGGCCTGATGGCGGCGATGGTGGAAATGGCGGCGATATATATTTTATATGTGATAATAATACCCATACGCTAGCGCACTTTAAAGGTAAAAAAGAACTTAAAGCACAAAATGGCCAGCCAGGCCTAGGTCGTAATAAAAACGGCAAAAGAGGGGAGAGTTTAGAATTAATCGTTCCTCAAGGCACTCAAGTAATTGATGCACAAAGTGGGGAAGTTTTGCTTGATATGTTAGTAGAGGGCCAAAAAGAATTATTTTTAAAAGGCGGTAAAGGTGGTCTTGGTAATACTCATTTTAAAAACTCTACTAATCAACGCCCAGATTATGCCCAACCAGGCGTGGCAGGAAAAACCTTAAGCGTGCGCTTAGAATTAAAACTCATAGCAGATGTTGGACTTGTGGGCTTTCCAAATGTAGGAAAATCCACTCTTATAAGCGTAGTATCTAATGCAAGACCTGAAATAGCTAATTATGAATTTACTACTTTAACTCCAAAACTTGGTATGGTTGAAGTAGATGATTATAATTCTTTTGTGATGGCAGATATCCCAGGTATTATAGAAGGTGCAAGCGATGGTAGGGGTTTGGGACTTGAGTTTTTAAGACACATAGAAAGAACTTCTTTTTTGCTTTTTGTGCTTGATCCATTAAGAGATATGAGCTTAAAAGAGCAATTTTGTATTTTAAGAAAAGAATTGGAAAAATTTTCAAGCAAACTTTATGCAAGAAATTTTGGCTTAATGCTTTCAAAAAGTGATAGTTTAAATTTGGGTGAGGAATTTGCACAAAAAATGGAAGAAGATTATAATGAGCTAAAAGCTTATTTGCAAAGTCAAAATAATCCACAAAGTTTTTTTATTAAAGTATCAAGCCTTGAAAAAACTGGACTTAAAGATCTTAAATTTATGCTTTTAGAAGAAGTTAAAAAAATTAGAAGTCAAAATAATCTTTGATGAGTGAAAATTTAACTATAGATTTTATTCAAGAATATATCAAGTCTAATTTTAAAGGCTTGGTATATAAATTTACTTATAAAGAACATAGCTTTTTTTATAATCTCGATAAGGTTTTAAAAAACGGAGTTTATTTTTGCACTATTAAAGAAAATGATGGCATAAATGATAAAGCTTCGAATTTAAATAGAGAAGGTGTATTTCGTCTAAGTTGCTCTCTTTGTGATCAAGATTACCAAAATCTTTTTGGTAAAAAACCTAAAAAAGCTTTAAAGGGTGAGGTTGTTAGTTTAAATTATGATTTTTCTATGCTTGATTTTATCATGCCTCATCCAATTTATGCTTATATGGGATATATTTGCATCAACAACCCTTCTAGAAAAAATTTTGAAATTTTTAAAGATTATCTTGAGCTTTCATATCAAAAAGCTATAAAAACTTATAAAAAAAGGATAGTGGCATTATGAAAAATATCATTTTTATGGGAACTCCATCTTATGCAACTTGTATTTTAAAAGAGCTTGTTGATAAAGGGTTTAATATCCAAGCTTTATTTACCCAACCTGATAAACCTGTGGGTAGAAAACAAATTTTAACCCCAAGTGATACTAAAAAATTTGTTTTAGAAGATAATTTAAATATAGAAATTTTCACTCCAAAAAGCTTAAAAGATGAAAACATAACTAATAGAATAAAAAGCCTAAAACCTGATTTTATAGTTGTTGCTGCTTATGGGAAGATTTTACCAAAAGAAATTTTAGATATTGCTCCTTGTATCAATTTACATGCTTCCTTACTTCCTAAATATCGCGGGGCTTCGCCTATACAAAGTGCTATTTTAAATGGGGATAAAATAAGCGGGGTTTGTACTATGCTTATGGAAGAAGGGCTTGATAGTGGTGCAATTTTAGAAAGTATAGAATGTGATATAGAAGGTAAAAATTCAGCTGAAGTGTTTATTATGCTTTCAAATTTAGCTGCTAAACTTACTGTTTCTACACTTTTAAATTTTGAAAAAATTATCCCAAAAAAACAAGATGAAAATTTAGTTACACATTGTAAAAAAATCAAAAAAGAAGATGGCTTGATTGCTTTAAATAATGCAAATGAAATTTATCAAAAATTTTTAGCTTTTACACCTTGGCCTGGAATTTTTTTAGAAAATGGTTTGAAATTTTTAGATATAGAATTAGTCGATAGTGAAAAAACTCAAAAATCAGGTGTGATTTTACAAATAGAAAAGGAAGGCTTTTTGCTTTCATGTAAAAAAGGTGTTTTAAGGATTAAAAATTTACAAGAAAGTGGAAAAAAGGCTTTAGACGCTAAGACTTATTTAAATGGAAAAAGGTTAAAACTTGGAGATAGTTTATTTTGATGAGCTTGAATCAACTCAAATTTATTTAAGTGATAAAATTCGTAGTGGAGAAATTACTAACAATACAGCCATTTGTGCTTTTATCCAAAGTGCTGGTATAGGTAGTAGGGACAATACTTGGCAAAGTAAGCAAGGAAATTTACATGTATCTTTTTGCATAAAAACTCAAGAATTAGCACAAGATCTTCCTTTGGCTTCTGCTAGTATATATTTTGCATTTTTAATGAAAGAAGTATTGCAAAGAAAAAATTCGAAAGTATGGATTAAATGGCCCAATGATTTTTATATAGAAGATAAAAAAATAGGCGGTCTGATGAGTTCTAAAATCAATGATTTTTTGGTTGTAGGAATAGGGATTAATCTTAAATATGCTCCATTTAATGCTGAAATTTTAGATATAGAAGTAGATATAGCAAAACTTTTAAATGAGTATTTTTCTTATGTAGATGAGAAAATTTTATGGAAGAATATTTTTAGCAAGTATATGCTAGAATTTGAAAAATCAAGAAATTTTTTTATACATAATGAAGGTAAGATTTTATCTTTAAAAGATGCTTTGTTGTATAAAGATGGTTCTATATTGTTAGATAATAAAAGGATATATAGTTTAAGATGAGTGAGATAATAACTATTGCAAATCAAAAAGGTGGGGTAGGTAAAACTACTACCGCTATTAATCTAGCGGCTTCTTTAGCAGTAGCTGAAAAAAAGGTTCTTTTGATAGATATTGATCCACAAGCTAATGCTACAACAGGACTTGGTTTTAATAGAAGTAATTATGAGTATAATATTTACCATGTTTTTATAGGCAGGAAAAAACTTTCTGAAATCATTTTAAAAACTGAACTTCCACAATTATACTTAGCTCCATCAAATATTTCTTTGGTTGGAATTGAACAAGAAGTAGTAAAAGAAAGCGGAGAATATAGAACGATTTTAAGAGAAAAAATCAAAGAAATTGCTAAAGATTATGATTTTATTATCATTGACTCACCTCCTGCACTTGGAAGCATTACGGTAAATGCTTTTGCAGCAAGCGATAGTGTTATTATTCCTATACAATGTGAATTTTATGCGCTTGAGGGTGTTGCGATGGTTTTAAACACCATAAAATTTGTGAAAAAAACTATCAACCCAAAGTTAAAAATAAAAGGTTTTTTACCAACTATGTATAGCTCGCAAAATAATCTTTCAAAAGATACCGTGGAAGATTTAAAGCAAAATTTCAAGCAAAAGCTATTTAGAACAGGTGATAATGAAGATGATTTTATCATCATACCAAGAAATGTAAAACTTGCTGAAAGTCCAAGTTATGGAAAACCTATTATACTTTATGATATAAAATCCCCAGGTTCAGTAGCATATCAAAATTTAGCACATTCTATATTAGGATAAAAAATGGCAAAAAAAAGTGCATTAGGAAGAGGTTTAAGTAGTATTTTGGCTGATATTGATGAGGTTTATGAAAAAGAATTAGGATCAAAAGAAGGCAAAATAGAAGAAATTGATATAGATTTAATTAGTCCAAATCCTTATCAGCCAAGGAAAAATTTTGATACACAAGCTTTAGAAGAGCTTGCGGGGTCTATTAAAGAATATGGTTTAATTCAGCCTATTGTAGTTTTTAAAAAAGATGAATTTGATTATATTATAATAGCTGGCGAGAGAAGATTTAGAGCATGTAAGCTTTTAGAAAAAGAACAGATTAAAGCCGTAGTTTTAAATGTGGATGATATAAAATTACGCGAGCTTGCTTTGATTGAAAATATCCAAAGGGAAAATTTAAATCCTATAGAATTGGCACATTCTTATAAAGAATTATTGGAAATTCATGACATAACTCAAGAAAAATTAGCAGATCTTATTCACAAGTCAAGACCACAAATTGCTAATACCTTAAGACTTTTAAATTTAAATGAGCAAACGCAAAATTTCATTATAGAAGGTAAAATTTCACAAGGTCATGCAAAAGTTT
The DNA here is from genome assembly GCF_025771325.1 of Campylobacter sp. RKI_CA19_01122. Lineage (NCBI taxonomy): Bacteria > Pseudomonadati > Campylobacterota > Epsilonproteobacteria > Campylobacterales > Campylobacteraceae > Campylobacter > Campylobacter sp. RKI_CA19_01122. Next base: position 18,590 of record NZ_JAKMPZ010000011.1, read on the forward strand.
TAGTAGGACTTGAAAAAGAAGAAGAAAAAATGATAGTTGATACTATCATAGGTCAAAAACTTAATGTAAGAGATACAGAAAAACTGATTAAAAATTTTAAAAATTCAAATAATTTAGAAAAAAATACAAATTTAAATAAGCAAAATCAATCTATATTAAATTTAAAAGAAAAAATAGAATCTTTTGGATTTAAGACAGTGGTGAAAGATTTAAAAATTATTGTTAATTTTTCTGACGAAAATGAGATTTTAAAATTTTTAAAAATACTAGATTAAATATGCTTTTAGGTATATTTTGGTATAATTGCGCGTTTTATTTAGATTTATTTAGGAGTATTAATGTTTAATGATGTACATTTTTCCATCATGATAGCTACTGGTGTCATTTTTTTGCTCATGATAGCAATTTTAAATTCTATACTCTATAAACCTTTGATTAAATTTATGGATTCTAGAGATTTGACCATTAAAAATGACGAAGAAAAAATGAAAAAAAATTCTGATGATGTTTCAAATGTAGAAAATGAGTTGGAAAAAATTCATATACAAACAAGAGATGAGATTAATCAAATCAAAGCAAAAGCAGTAGAAGAAGCTAAAATAAAACAAGAAAAAGAATTATCAATAAAGAAAAAAGAATTAGAAGAACAAATGCATGTTTTTCTAAAAAGTCTAAGAGAAAAAGAAAAAGAATTAAAAGAAGAGATGCGGTTAAAAATGCCAGAATTTAAGCAAAGCTTTAAAGATAGCTTGAGTAAAATTTAAGGAAGATAAATGTTGAAAAAAATTACATTATTATTGGTGCTTCCTTTTTATGCTTTTGCAGCAGGTAATGGAAGTGGTGAGTATGATATTATCCCAAGAGCAGTTAATTTTGTTTTGTTTGCTGCTATTTTATATTATTTTATAGCAACACCTTTAAAAAATTTTTACCACGGAAGAATTGCAAAAATTGCCTCTAGGATGAATGAAATACAAGAAAAACTTATTGCAAGCAAAAATCATAAATTAGAAATGATGAAAAAACTAGATTTAGCTAAACAAGAAGCAATTAATGCAGTTGCTCTTGCAAAAAAAGAAGCAGAAATCATTACAGATAAAATAGAAGCTGAAACAAAAATGGAGATTAAGGCTTTAGAAAAAACTTATGAAGAGCATAAAGAATATGAAATAAGAAGAATGGAAAAAGAAGTTGTGCAAGCGGTTTTAGAAGAAATTTTTGAAGATCAAAGTTTACAGCTTCAGCAAAAAGAAATTTTAAATATCATGATGAAAAAGGTGTCTTGATGGAAAGTGTAATTGCAAAAACCTATGCAAAAGCTATATTAGAAAGAAAAGATTTTGAAAATTTTTATTCAAATTTATTACAACTTAGTTCAGCTTTTGCTTCTGATAAATTTGTAAGTATTTTAAATGCTTATGAGCTTAAACAAGAAAAAAAATTAGATTTTATACTTTCTTTATTAGATAATCCAAGTGATGCTTTTAAAAATTTTATGAGCTTAGTTGTTGGCAACAATAGAGAGATGTTAATTCCAAGCATTACTAAAGAATTGAGTGAACAAAAAGCATTAAAAGAAAATGAATTTTTAGGGCAAGTTTATTCAAAAGAAAAATTAAGTGAAGAAGAAATTAAAAATTTAGAAGAAAAACTTAGTCTTAAATTCAACGCAAAGATTAGATTAGATAGTAAAATAAGTGATAATGACAGTGTAAAAATTAGCTTAGATGGACTTGGTTATGAAATTTCATTTTCAATGCAAAGCTTAAAAGCTAAAATGAATGAATATATATTAAAAGCAATTTAAGGAGACTTGATGAAATTTAAAGCAGATGAAATTAGTTCTATTATAAAAGAAAGAATTGAAAAATTTGATTTTAATCTTGAAATAGAAGAAACCGGTAAGATTATTTCAGTTGCTGATGGTGTTGCTAAGGTTTATGGTCTTAAAAATGCTATGGCCGGTGAGATGGTTGAATTTGAAAATGGCGAAAAGGGAATGGTGCTTAACCTTGAAGAATCAAGTGTTGGTATTGTTATTTTAGGAAAGGGACTTGGCTTAAAAGAAGGAAGTTCTGTAAAAAGATTAAAAAAACTTCTAAAGGTTCCAGTTGGTGATGCATTGATAGGCCGTGTTGTAAATGCTTTAGGTGAGCCAATTGATGCTAAAGGAGCGATTGAAACAAGTGAATATCGCTTTGTGGAAGAAAAAGCAAAAGGTATTATGGCTAGAAAAAGTGTTCATGAACCATTACATACGGGTATTAAAGCTATTGATGCTTTAGTTCCAATTGGTAGAGGACAAAGAGAGCTAATTATTGGTGATAGACAAACGGGTAAAACTACTGTTGCAATAGATACGATTATTAGTCAAAAAGGTAAAGATGTTATTTGTATTTATGTGGCAATTGGTCAAAAACAAAGCACAGTGGCTCAAGTAGTTAAAAAGCTTGAAGAATACGGCGCAATGGATTATAGTATAGTGGTAAATGCAGGTGCTTCAGATCCTGCTGCATTGCAATATCTTGCTCCATATACAGGTGTAACTATGGGTGAGTATTTTAGAGATAACTCAAGACATGCGTTGATTGTTTATGATGATTTGAGTAAGCATGCTGTTGCTTATCGTGAAATGTCTTTGATTTTGCGTCGTCCTCCGGGTCGCGAAGCTTATCCAGGGGATGTATTTTATTTACATTCAAGATTGCTTGAAAGAGCAAGTAAATTAAGTGATGAGCTTGGCGCAGGAAGCTTAACAGCATTACCTATTATTGAAACTCAAGCAGGGGATGTTTCAGCTTACATTCCAACCAATGTTATTTCAATTACCGATGGTCAAATTTTCTTAGAGACAGATTTGTTTAACTCAGGTATTCGTCCTGCGATTAATGTTGGTTTATCTGTATCTCGTGTTGGTGGTGCTGCACAAATTAAAGCAACAAAACAAGTTTCAGGTACCTTAAGACTTGACTTAGCTCAATATAGAGAATTGCAAGCTTTTGCGCAATTTGCAAGTGATTTAGATGAAGCAAGTAGAAAACAACTTGAGCGTGGACAAAGAATGGTTGAAGTTCTAAAGCAGCCTCCATATTCTCCGCTTTCAGCTGAAAATCAAGTAGTGATGATTTATGCAGGAACTAAAGGATATTTAGATGATATTGCAGTTTCAAAAATAGGAGAATTTGAAGCAGCCTTATATCCATTTATTGAAGCTAAATATCCAGAAATTTTTGAGCAAATTAGAACTAAAAAAGCTTTAGATAAAGATTTGGAAGAAAAATTAGCTAAAGCGTTGAGTGAGTTTAAAGCAAACCATATATAAGGTTTTTAAATGTCTAATTTAAAAGAAATAAAAAGAAAAATAAAAAGTGTCCATAATACACAAAAAACAACTAATGCAATGAAGCTTGTTTCTACTGCCAAATTAAGAAAGGCAGAAGAGGCAGCTAAAAAGTCAAAGATTTTTGCTCAAAAAATTGATGAAGTTTTATCTGAAATTGCTTTCAAGATTAATCAATACGAAGGTCTTGATGATAAACTTCCATTTTTTAGAAAAAAAGACAATATTGAAAAAATGGATATTATTTTCATTACTGCTGATAAAGGCTTGTGTGGCGGTTTTAACATTAAAACTATTAAAACAGTAAATGAAATGCTCGAAGATTGTAAAGCAAAAAAAATCAAGGTAAGATTAAGAGCTATTGGTAAAACAGGTATTGAGTATTTTAATTTTCAAAATATTGAAATTTTAGAAAAATATTTAGACACAAGCTCTAGCCCTGATTATGAAAAAGCTTGTGCTATTATTGAAAATGCAGTTGATGATTTTATAAATGAAGTTACAGATAAGGTTGTAATTGTACACAATGGCTATAAAAATATGATTTCGCAAGAAATTCGTATTAATGAATTATTACCAGTGCAAGCTATTGCGAGCAAAGAAGAACAAGAGTCTCAATCTTTAATGGATTTAGAACCTGAAGATGAAGAAATTTTAAATGATTTATTAAAAACTTATTTTGAATATAATATGTATTTTTCTTTAGTTGATTCTTTGGCGGCTGAGCATAGTGCAAGAATGCAAGCTATGGATAATGCAACCAATAATGCAAAAGCTAGAGTTAAACAACTCAATTTAGCTTATAATAAAGCAAGACAAGAATCTATTACCACCGAATTGATAGAAATTATCAGTGGTGTTGAGTCAATGAAATAAATTTAGGAGTGATGATGCAAGGTTTTATTTCTCAAGTTTTAGGACCAGTGGTTGATGTTGAATTTAAAGAATATCTTCCACAAATTAACGAAGCTATAATTGTAAATTATGAATTAGAAGGAAAAGAATGCAAGCTAGTGCTTGAAGTAGCTGCGCATTTGGGTGATAATAAAGTAAGAACTATCGCTATGGATATGACTGATGGTCTTGTTAGGGGTTTAACGGCTGTTGCGACTGGAAACCCAATTAGCGTTCCAGTGGGCGAAAAAGTACTTGGAAGAATTTTCAATGTAACAGGTGATTTGATTGATGAGGGTGAAGAGATCAATTTTGATAAACATTGGTCAATCCATAGAGATCCACCTCCATTTGAAGAGCAAAGTACAAAAAGTGAAATTTTTGAAACAGGTATTAAGGTAGTTGATTTGTTAGCTCCTTATGCAAAAGGTGGTAAAGTAGGACTTTTTGGTGGTGCAGGTGTTGGTAAAACCGTTATTATTATGGAGTTAATCCACAATGTTGCATTTAAACATAGCGGTTATTCTGTTTTTGCAGGTGTTGGTGAAAGAACTCGTGAGGGTAATGATCTTTACAATGAAATGAAAGAAAGTAATGTTTTAGATAAAGTTGCATTATGTTATGGTCAAATGAATGAACCACCAGGAGCAAGAAATCGTATTGCTTTAACAGGTCTTACTATGGCTGAGTATTTTAGAGATGAAATGGGACTTGATGTGTTGATGTTTATTGATAATATCTTTAGATTTTCACAATCAGGTTCTGAAATGTCGGCACTTTTAGGAAGAATTCCTTCAGCTGTTGGGTATCAACCAACTTTAGCTAGCGAAATGGGTAAATTCCAAGAGAGAATTACTTCAACTAAAAAAGGTTCTATTACTTCAGTTCAAGCAGTTTATGTGCCAGCAGATGATTTAACAGACCCTGCTCCTGCAACTGTTTTTGCGCATTTGGATGCAACTACGGTTTTAAATAGATCGATTGCTGAAAAAGGTATTTATCCAGCTGTTGATCCGCTTGATTCTACTTCAAGAATGCTTGATCCACAAATTATTGGTGAAGAGCATTACAAAGTAGCTCGTGGAGTACAATCAGTACTTCAAAAATACAAAGATTTGCAAGATATTATTGCTATTTTAGGTATGGATGAATTGAGTGAAGAAGATAAATTGATCGTTGAAAGAGCAAGAAAAATTGAAAAATTCCTATCTCAACCATTCTTCGTTGCTGAAGTATTTACAGGAAGTCCTGGTAAATATATTAGTTTAGAAGATACAATAGCAGGTTTTAAAGGTATTTTAGAAGGAAAATATGACCATTTACCTGAAAATGCTTTCTATATGGTAGGTGGAATTGATGAAGTTATTGAAAAAGCAGAAAAACTTAAGGCTTAATAATGGATAATTTAATACATATAGAGGTGGTAACACCTCTTGGTATGATTTACAATGATAATGTAAAATCTATTGTTCTTCCTGGAAGTGAAGGTGAATTTGGTGTTTTAAAAGGACATGCATCTTTAATTTCTTCTTTAAGGGCAGGGATTATAGATATAGAAAAATCAGATTCTACCCATGAGTTAGTTGCTATTGATTCAGGTCATGCAAAAGTTTCTGAAACGAAAGTAAGCGTTTTAGCAAAAGGTGCTGTGTGGGTTGGAGGAAATAGTGATAGTGAAATAGCAAAAAGATTAGCAGATGCAAAAGATTTAATCAAATCTATGAGTAGTGATAGTGTTGCTTTAGCTTCTACTTTTGCTAAGATGGATAATAATGTAAGGCAAAAATAGTGGATTTTCAATCAATTTTTCATTTTTTTGAAAATACAAGCTTAATTACTTATATTGTATTGGCTTGGCTTTCGGTGTATTTTATACTTAGTTTTAGCATTTTATTCTCAAGATTAATGCTTATTAATAAATGGATGCAAGATGAAAGTCAGGCTTTAGAAGCTTTGATGAGAGGAGAGAGGGATTTAAGCCAAAGTGCATCAATTTTAAAAAAATGTATAGAGATTGATGAAACTAAGATGAATATTTATAAAAATTCTGTTGAAAAAAAAGCCACAATTGGATTAACTTGGCTTAGTATTATTGCTTCAACCTCTCCTTTTATAGGTCTTTTTGGTACAGTTATTTCTATACTTGAAACTTTTGGTGGTTTAGAAATGCAAAATTCTTTGAGTATTATTGCGCCAAAAATTAGTGAAGCTTTGATAGCTACAGGTTGTGGAATTTTAGTGGCAATTCCTGCATATAGTTTTCATTTGATTATCAAACGCAAAGCTTATGAACTAATTAATATTTTAGATAGTGAGATAAAAGTATTAGTAAGTTCAGCAAAGGTTTAATTGATGTTTTTAGAAGAAAAACCCGAACTAAATATTACACCTTTAGTGGATATTATGCTTGTATTGCTTGCTATTTTAATGGTAACAGCACCAAGTATTACATATGAAGAAAAAGTTCAACTTCCTCAAGGTTCACAAAAAACTTCAAGTGCTCCAAATATCAAAAGTTTAATTATAACAATTAATGCAAAAAAAGAAATTTTTATAGGAAAAGATAAATTTAATTTTTTAAGTTTTGCGGATAATATGAATGCATTAAAAGTGCAATATAATACTCAAGAAACAGTTTTCATTAGAGCGGATAAGAATTTAAAATATGATGATGTAATGAGTGTTTTAAGAACAATGAAGCATTTGGGTTTTCAAAAAGTTGCTTTGCAAACTGAGTAAAAAATGGAAGAAAATTCTACATATAATTTTAAAGCTTTTACTTATGCGATTTTAGTTTATTTTTTTGTTGTTTTTTTAGTATTTTTTAAGTTAGTCGAATATAAGCCAAAAGCTATTGAATATACCATTGATCCCAATAGTTTTATTAATATAGAACTTGGAGATAGTATAAATCAAAATCAAGTAAATATGATACAAGAGCTACAAAAGGAAAATTTGCAAAGTTTATTTGAAGAGAATCTTTTGCAAAAATACACTACAAATAAAAATGTTAATACTCAAAATGTAGAACAACAAGCTAGTGTTTTCAATGAGTTATTTGGCAAAATAGAAGACTATCAAGAAGAAAAAACTACAAAAGTACAATCTTCAATGCCATCGAAAAAACCTACTTTTACTCAAAGAGAAAAAATCAATGATTTTTCTAAGCAATTAAATGAAAATCTACAAATTAATCAAGAACTAGGACAATCTGTTATAGAACAAAAAATAGGAGTTTATGATCAATTTTTAGGTGTTGTTAGAAAACATCTTGAAGATAGATGGAGAATATACAATCCTAGTGGTAATTTAAGTATAGAAGTAGAATTTGTAATTGATAATAACGGATATTTTTATTTGTTAAGTACCACTAGCGCACATAGTGATAATTTTGATAAAAAGGCAAAAGAATTTTTACAAAATTTAGAAGGAAAATACATAACTTTACCTCCAAATGGTAAAATAAGAAAAATTAAAATGAAACTTAGTGATATAATTGAGTTTAAAACGGAGAAGTGATGAGAAAAATATTAGCGTTTTTATTTTTTTGTTCAGTATTATTTGGGCAAGATGCGACAATATCTGTTGTAAATAAAGGTATGCAATTACCTAAAATTTATATTAAAGATCAATCAAGATTGAATGATTTAGATCTTAAAAAAAGCTTTTATAATATGCTTGTTAATGATATAAAAGTGAGTTCAAATTTTGAATTAACTCAAGATGAAAAACAAGGTGATTATATTTTTTCTTATGTTTTAAATAAAAATGGTAAGCTTTTGGATATTGATGTTGAAATTTTAGCTGCAAATGAAACAAAAACGAGATTTTATGAGCAAATTCTTTCCATTGAAGAATATCCATTTTTAGCACATAGAAGTGTCGCTCAAATGAATAGAAAATTAGGTTTTGCACCAGTTGATTGGATGGATCATAAAATTTTAATAGCTAGAACTCAAGGTAATAAGCAAAGTGATATTTTGTTAGCAGATTATACTTTAACTTATCAAAAGATATTAATATCAAAAGGTTTAAATTTATTTCCCAAATGGGCAAATAAAGAACAAGATGCATTTTATTTCACTGCTTATGAAGATGAAATTCCAACACTTTATAAATATAATATGAAAAATAAAAACATCACAAAAATCATTGCTAGTAAGGGTATGATGGTTGCTTCTGATGTTAGCGATGATGGTAAAAAAATTTTACTTACTATGGCGCCAAAAGATCAGCCAGATGTGTATTTGTATGATACAGATACAAAAGATTTAAAACAGATCACAAATTATACGGGTATTGATGTAAATGGCAACTTTGTAGATGATGATAAAAAAATCGTATTTGTATCAGATCGTTTAGGTTATCCAAATATTTTTATGCAAAATTTAGATTCTAATTTAACAGAACAAGTAGTTTTTCATGGTAAAAATAATTCTTCAGTTTCTACCTATAAACATTATATGGTTTATTCTAGCAGGGAGGTAAATCAAAGTGGGGTTTTTAATCTTTATTTAATGTCAACCCAGAGTGATTATATAAGACAACTCACTGCAAATGGTAAAAATCTTTTTCCAAGATTTTCAAGTGATGGAGAAAGTGTAGTATTTATTAAATATTTAGGTTCACAAAGTGCCTTAGGAGTCATTAGAATTAATGCAAATAGGGCTTTTCATTATGGTTTAAAGGTGGGTAAAATTCAATCAATTGATTGGTAAAATATCAAAATTGTATTTTTTTTGTTATAATTAAACATGATTTTTAAATAAAAAAGGGGAAAAGCAATGAAAAAAATCATTTTTGCTTCAATTACTGCGTTTGCTGTTATTGTAAGTGGTTGTGCTACAAAAAATACTAGTGTAAGCAGTTCAAGTAGTGTAGATGGATCAAAAGGTAGTGGTGGTTCTGATAGATTTGAAAATCTTGAATCTTTGAATTCTATTGCAAATGTGTATTTTGATTTTGATAAATTTAATGTTAGAAAAGATATGCAAAAAGTTGTTGCAGATAATGCTGAAATTTTCAACAAAGAAGCCGCGAATGCTGCAATTGTAGTTGAGGGAAACTGCGATGAATGGGGAACTGATGAATACAATCAAGCTCTAGGTTTAAAAAGAGCTAAAGCTGTTAAAGAATCTTTAGTAGCTCAAGGTGTTAGCGCAGATAGAATAAGCGTAAAAAGTTATGGAGAAACTAATCCTGTATGTACTGAAAGAACAAAAGCTTGTGATGCGCAAAATCGTCGTGCAGAATTTAAATTATCAAAATAAGTTTTAAATAAATGAAAATCAAATTATTATCAGTAGCTCTTTTAGGAGCTACTTTTTTATACGCTGAAATTTCAGCATTTGATGCAGGAAAAGTAGATACAAAAACACCTTATGGCTTAACTCAAAATGAAAAATTACAATACGAAAATCAAGAACGCTTAAAAGCTTTAAATGAATATTATACTAATTTGACTAGTAAGATAAATACTGCTGTAGAAAATATAGAAGGTTTACAAAGTGTAACCGAGGGTTTAAATGCTCAATATTCTAAAGCGAATACAAAATTACTTTCACTAGAAGAAAACTATCAAAATTTTGATGCAAATATCACAAAAGAAATTCAAAATTTAAGAGCTTATGTAGAAGAAAATAGGCAAATTCAAGAAAAAAATCACCAAGAAATTCAAAAAGTATTGAGCGAAATAACAACTTTGATCAATAAAATTAATGATGATTATGTTTCTAAAGAAGATATGAACCAAACCATAACTTTTTTTCAATCGGAAATAGCTAGAGTGCAAAATCAAACAAATAATATCCAAGTTGTTCCTATTGCTAGCGAAAGCAATAAAACACAAGAAGTCATTAAAGAAACAAATACGACTTTGGAAAAAGAAATTGTTCAAGCGAAAGATGATAGTTGGAAAAAACTGCAATCTAGCGAAATTTTAAAAAAAGCTATTGATGAAACCAATAAAAATCAATTTGATGATGCAAAAGAAAAATTTGAGTATTTAATTAGTATCCATTATAAACCTGCTAGATCTACTTTTTGGCTTGGAGAGATAAGATATAAACAAAAAGATTATGCAGGCGCTTTGGGATTTTACAAAAAAAGTTCTGCTATAAGCACCAAGGGTGATTATGTGCCAAAATTACTTTATCATACGGCTATTAGCTTAGATAAAGTTGGGGATCCAAAAAGTGCTAATAAATTTTACAAAGCTTTAAAGACAGCTTATCCTGATAGTCCTGAAGCAAAAGTTTCGCCAGATAGAAAATAAAAAAGGAGATAAAATGGCTATAGAAAAAAATAGTGTAGTTTCAATGTTTTATGAGTTAAAAGATGCAAACACAAATGAAGTTTTAGAATCAAATATTTATGCTGAACCTATTTCTTTTATTTTAGGTAAGGGTCAAATTTTAGAAGGACTAGAAGAAGAAATTCAAAAACTTGATGCCCCGTGTAATGCCGATATTGTGATAAAAAAAGAAAATGCTTTGGGTGAATATGATGCAAATGCATTGCAAACTTTACCAAAAGAACAGTTTGCAGGGATTGATTTGCAAGTTGGTATGGAGCTTTTTGGCGAAGGCGAAGATGGTAATACAGTAAGAGTAATTGTTAGAGAAATTACTGAGAATGAAGTTATTATTGATTATAATCATGCTTACGCAGGAAAAGACTTGTTATTTTCAATTAATATTGTAGATGTTAGAGCTGCAAGTGAAGATGAAATTTTAACAGGAATTATTGCAGGTAGCAGAAGTTGTGGATGTGGTGGTGGAGGACATCATCATGATCATCATCACGGACATGGTGGTGGATGTTGTGGTGGCCACGGACATGGTGGTGGCGGTTGCTGCGGTGGACACTAATGAATAGTGCATTTATTTTCCCAGGCCAAGGCTCTCAAAGTGTTGGTATGGGGCTTAGTTTTTATGAGAATTCACTTAAAGCAAGAGAATTATTAGATTGTGCAAGTGATTATTGTAAGATTGATTTTAAAAATTTGCTTTTTAAGGAAAATGAAAATTTAAATAAAAGCGAATTTACACAAATGGCCATAGTGTTAAACTCACTAATGGCTTATGAAGCTTTAAAAGAGCAAGCTAGTATAGAAGCTAAGTATAGTTTAGGCCATTCACTAGGAGAATTTAGTGCTTTAGCGACTCAAGGTGCATTTGACTTTTTAGATGTTATAGTACTTGTTAACAAGCGTGGCCAATTTATGCAGGAGGATTGCTCTAAAATCGAAGCTGGTATGATGGTGGTTTTAGGACTTGAAGATAAAGTAGTAGAAGAACTTTGCCAAAAGGCATTAAGTGAGCAAAAAAGTATTTTTGCAGCTAATTATAATTGTGAAGGACAGATTGTAGTAGCGGGTTTAAAGCCTGATTTAGCTTCTTATGAGAGTGAGTTTAAGAATGCAGGAGCCAAAAGAGCTATGCTTTTGAATATGAGTGTTGCAAGCCATTGTCCATTATTAAAAAATGCGTCTTTAAAACTTACAAAAGAACTAGAGCTTGTGTTAAAAGATGATTTTAAAAGTGTAGTTTCAAATGTAAATGCAAAAATATATAGTGATAAAACTCAAGCTTTAACACTTTTAAGCGAGCAACTTATAAAGCCTGTTCTTTATAAGCAAAGCATTAAAACAATAGATAATGAAGTGGATTTTTATATAGAATTTGGTGCGAGCGTGCTAAAGGGCTTAAATAAAAAAATCACTCAAAAAGAAACTTATGCTTTAAGTAAAATAGAAGATATTGATGAAATTCTAAAGGTGATTAAATGAAAATAGCTATTTTAGGAGCTATGCCCGAAGAGGTTACTCCTTTACTCGAAACATTAAAAGAATATCAAACAATTGAATATGCAAATAATACTTATTATATTGCAAAATACAAAAATCATGAATTAATCATCGCTTATTCTAAGATAGGGAAAGTAAATTCCACTCTTAGTGCGACTATTATGATAGAAAAATTTAAAGCTGAACTTATGCTTTTTACAGGAGTGGCTGGTGCTTTTAATCCTAGTTTGGAAATAGGGGATTTAATCTATGCTACAAAATTAGCTCAATATGATTTAGATATTACAGCTTTTGGACATCCGCTCGGTTATGTTCCTGGTAATGAAATTTTTATAAAAACAGACGATAAGCTTAATAATCTTGCCATAGAGGTTGCTAAAGAACTTGGTGTTAAATTACAATCAGGTATTATCGCTACGGGTGATGAATTTATTTGTGATGAGAATAAAAAAGCAAAAATTAGAGAAATTTTTAATGCAGATGCTTGTGAAATGGAAGGAGCTAGTGTGGCTTTGGTATGTGATGCTTTAAAAATTCCATGTTTGGTTTTAAGATCAATGAGTGATAAGGCAGGTGAAAAAGCTGAATTTGACTTTGATGAGTTTGTAGAAAAATCCGCTAAAATTTCAGCTAATTTTGTTTTAAAAATTTGTGAGAAATTATGATAAATCTTAGCAAAAGACTAATCAGAGAAGTTGCAAAAGCAAATGCTAAGTTTTCCTTAATAGAAGATAATGATAAAGTTTTATTAGGACTTAGTGGCGGGAAAGACTCTCTAGCTCTAGCTCATCTTTTAAAGCGTATGCAAGCACATGCACCTTTTAAATTTGAACTTAAAGCAGTAACTTTAAGTTATGGCATGGGTGAAGATTACACCAAACTTCATAATCACTGCAAAGAACATAGTATTGACCATGAGGTTATTGATTCTAATATTTATGAAATTTCAGGTGATACCATTAGAAAAAATTCAAGCTTTTGTAGCTATTTTTCAAGAATGAGACGTGGAGCTTTATATACTTACGCCTTAGAAAATGGTTTTAATAAGTTAGCCATAGCTCATCATTTAGATGATGCAGTAGAGAGTTTTTTTATGAATTTCATTTATAATGGTGCTCTTAGAAGTTTAGCGCCAAAATATAAAAGTAAAAGAGGTATAGAAGTCATCCGTCCTTTGATTTTTGTAAGAGAAAGGCAATTAAGAGAAAATGCTATTAATAATGAATTAGAAGTAATTGGTAATGAATTTTGTCCTGGTATGAAATTAAGTGAAAAAAATGTAAAATTTCCTCATGCTAGAGAAGAAGCTAAACAGCTTTTAGCAAATTTAGAAAAAGAAAATCCAAAATTATTTACGAGCTTAAAAACTGCATTTGAAAATATCCACACGGATAGTTTTTTCATGGTTAAGGATAATGACTAAACTTTTAATTATAGTTGATTATCAAAATGATTTTATCGATGGTAGCTTAGGTTTTGAAAAAGCTACCAAGATAAAAGATAATATTCTTACTCTTTTAAAAAATCATCAAGGTGATGTTGTTTTTACTTTTGATACGCATGATGAGAGCTATTTAAAAACCCAAGAAGGAAAAAAACTGCCTATTTATCATTGTATTAAAGATACTTTTGGTTGGCAAATGCCAAGTGATTTTGATGTGTATTTAAAAAATGCAAAAAAAATCTTTTATAAGAATGCTTTTGGTAGTTTAGAATTGGCTAATTTTTTAAAACAAAATCATTATGAAAGTATAGAATTTTGTGGTTTGGTTTCGCATATTTGTGTATTTAGTAATATTATTTTAGCTCAAAGCGCCACGCCTAATTCTAAAATTATTTTACATAAAAATGCTACTGCAAGTTTTAATGAATCTTTAGAAAATAGTGCTTATGAAATTTTACAAGCTTATGGTATAGAGCTTTTATAGATGCAAGGCTTTATTTTGCACACTCAGAGCGTAAAAGATGAGGATTTGATTGTTTATCTTTTAAGCGCCAAAAAAGTTATTAAAAGTTATAGATTTTACGGAATGAGACATTCTAATATTCTAAATGGATATAAGATTGATTTTGAACTTGAGGAAAGTTCAAGATTTTTACCGCGCTTAAAAGATGTTTTACACATTGGATTTTCTTGGGTTTTAGATAGAGAAAAAATGTTTTTTTGGCAAGAATTTATCAGGCTTTTTTATTGGCATTTAAAAGATGTTGAGGAGATTGATAGTTTTTATTTTGAGCTTTTAGAAGATTGTGCTAAGCGTTTTGAAAAACAAGATTGCAAGCGTGTGATTGTGGATGCTTATTTAAAGATTCTAAGCTTTGAAGGACGCTTGCATAAGGATTTTATTTGCTTTTTGTGTGATGAGTGTATAAAAGAAGATGTTGTATTGGTAAGGGCTTTTTTGCCTGCGCATAAAAAATGTGCTTTTGGCTATGAGTTTAAAGCTGAAGATCTTGCAAAATTTTATGAAAATTTTAATTCATCGCATTTTAGCGATGAATATATTGATAATTTATATAAAATCATTAAAGAGGGTTTTTAAGAGTAATATCATACATCATAATAGCCTCTTGTCTTAATTTTGCGATGATATTTGCACTATCAATATGTGTATTTTTTATAATAGCTTCCTTGCTATTTTTAATATCTTCAAGCAAATTTCCAAGTTGTTTTTGGGAGCTTTGTAAGCAAGTGCTTATACATTTTGGTTGTGTTTGTTGTAAAACTTGCTCGAAATTTAAACTTTGATTGTTAAGCTTTGAAGCATGTGCTGCTAGATTATTTGCACTTGTTCTAATGCCACCTAATGCTTTGTAAATCCCTTTTGAATTGATATGAGCTGCCATGAACCTTCCTTGTTTTATGGTATCTCTTCATTCATATTGCTTAGAATTTTACAAGCAAAAATCATTCCTTATTGAAAAATTCTTGCATATATTTTCGCATAATTTCTGCATCATTAATGCGATTAACACAATCTCTAAAATTTGAAGCATCTTCATAGCCTTTAGAATATTCATGTAAGTGCTTTCTAAATATGCTTATACCTTGTTCTTTGTAATGTTTTAGCATTTCTTCAAAATGTGTAAAGATGATTTTGTTTTTTAAAATTTTATCGATTTTTTTGCCAGTTTTTACCTCGTGAAATATCCAAGGTTTTCCTATGCTTGCACGCCCTATCATCAATGCATCACAATTTGTTATTTTAAAAACTTCTTTAGCATTTTCTGTGCTAATATCGCCATTTGCAACTAAAGGAATTTTGATATTTTCTTTAGCTAAAGCTATAGCTTCATAATCAGAATTTCCACTATACATTTGTTTTCTAGTGCGACCATGCATACTGATAAAATCTACCCCAGCATTTTCACATGCTTTAGCAATGGTAATAGGATCTTTTTTTTCAAACCCTAATCTTACTTTGACACTAGTTAGCTTTTTATTACTTGTTTTTTTGATAAGTTCTAAAATTCTTTGCAATTTATCAAGATCTTGCAAAAGAGCACTACCTGCACATTGTTTTATAACTTTATTTACAGGACAGCCGCAATTAAAATCAATCCCATCTATAAAATCAAAACGATTTAATATTTCTACCGCTCTTTGAATCACACTTTCATCCGAGCCTGCAATTTGAACTATATAAGGATTCTCAAGTTCAGCTTTTTCCAACATTTTAAGAGTTTTTGAGCTTTCATACACTAAAGCATTAGAACTTATCATCTCACTAATTGTTACATCAGCCCCAAATTGTTTAACTAAATTTCTCAAAGGCAAGTCTGAAAAACCTGCCATAGGAGCTAAAAACAAAGGTTTTTTACTAAAATCTATCATTGTATAAATTTTTCGAGTTCTATTTTTTTATTATGTTCTCTTAAAAAGAGCAAGAGTCTAAAATCCTTATGTTCGTTTTGATCATTTCCTAATTCATTAAGCAATTCATCATACATACCAAATTCTGCTAAAGTATAAAGATAAGCTCTTAAAGCTTGAGAATGACTATCTTTTAACTTTTTAAATAAAGCAATTAATATTTGAGGCTCTATTTTTTTACAAAGTATTTTTGTGCATTGTAAATATGACTTATCATCTAAGGTATTCATGCTAAGCAAAACTTCGATTTCAGCATGATTTAATTCCAAATTTTCTTTTTCAAATCTATCCAAAAGTAATAAAATATCATCTTGATTTTTTTGTATTTTTAGTGTTTTAATTTGGCTATAAGGTGCATTATCTAATACCATTTTATAAGCAAAATTTTCTAATTCATTTGTCAGAGTTTCTTTATTTTTAATAAAAGAAAAAGCATAGTCGCTATCTTTTTGGAAATGATTTTTTTCATTTAAAATGAAAATTTCATTATGTGGATCGAGTTTGTATTTTTTTAATTCCACAAATTCCTTTTTGTCTAACTGCTCTAAAATATTTATAATATCATCTATTTTTGTATTTTGATTTTTTTCTTTAAAATAAAGAGCTTGAGTGTTTTTGGCTATATCTTGAAATTCTTGAGTTTTAAATTTAATTTTGCTTATTTTTTTCAAAAATACATCAATTAAAAAATTTTCATAATTTTTGCTATCTTTAATAAGATTTTTGTATTGTAAATGTTTTAAAAAGCCATAAAAACTCATATGCAATAAAGCTAAAACCATCAAAATAAATGCAGGTAAAATTACCCACAAGCTGATAGGTAAATTTAGCTCAAAAGTAGAAATTGTGAAAGTGTAATTTCCCAAATTTAGATTATAAACTAAGGCTGCTACGATTAAAAGATAAACTAAACTTGCAAAGAAAAATAATTTTACTTTCATAATTCTTTCCTTTTTTCTAAGTTTTCACGACAATTTATACAATATTTTGCGTGAGGTTTTACTTTGAGTCTTTCAGGATGTATATCTTCATCACAATACTCACAAATTCCATAAGTATTGTTATCTATTTTGCTTAATGAATGTTTAATTTCTTCTAATTCTGTTTTTAAATTTTCATTGATTTTTAAGTCAATATGTGAGCTGTTGTCAATTTGCTGTAAATCAACTTCATCTCTTGGTTCACTATCTTGCAGATCATGGATATTGTCTATATTACCTTGAAGTTCTTGTAAAATTTCTTTTTGTCTTTGAAGTAATATATTTTTAAATTCTTCAAGATTTAACTCTTGCATAAATGCTCCTATTTGTGGTATGGATGATTTGTATTAATGCAAAATGCACGATAAATTTGTTCTAAAAGCATAGTTTTAGCAAATTTATGCACTAAAGTCATTTTGCTAAGAGCTATGCTTGTATGCATTTGTGCGATGAATTCTTTTTCAAGGCCATAAGCGCCACCTATAAAAAAAGAAATTTCATTTTTATCTTGTAATAATTTAGCAAATTCTACACTTGTAAGCTCTCTACCCTTTTCATCTAAAGCTATGCAAAAACCTTTTTTATAAGGATTTAGCGCGTTTGTATAAGATTTTTTTGCTTCTATGGTATTGGTATTTTGTGCTAAATTAATTTTATTGTTAAAAATACAAATATCATTAAAATTGCAAAATTTTTTGATGAGCTTGGTGTAGTGCTCATCTATTTTACTAAATTCATTATTATTGTTTTTTTGAATGCTTAAAAGATTAATATGCATTTTTAATTTTTAGAAAAAAATCTTAAAAAATCTGCTATAAATTTTTTATGTTCACTTCTTTCTACAATAGCATCAATTAATCCATGTTCAAGTAAAAATTCGGCCTTTTGAAAGCCTTCTGGTAAATCAGCACCTATAGTTTGTTTGATAACTCTAGCTCCTGCAAAGCCTACTAGGGCACCAGGTTCAGCCATAATGATATCTCCAAGCCAAGCAAACGATGCGCTCACCCCACCCATAGTTGGATCAGTTAAGACAGAAATATAGGGAAGCTTTTCTTCTGCTAATAGCTTTAATGCTGCACTTGTTTTGCTCATTTGCATTAAAGAATAAGTGCTTTCTTGCATTCTAGCTCCACCACTTGCGCTCACTATAACAACAGGAGTTTTTTTCTCAATCGCTCTTTCAATAGCTCTAAGAATTTTTTCACCTTCTACTGAGCCCAAACTTCCACCCATGAAAGAAAAATCAAAAACAACTAATTGAGTTTTAATGCCATCTATATTGCACTCGCCGCTTATTATAGCGCTTTTTCTTCCTGTTTTTTCTTCATTTTCTGCTAATCTTTTTTTATATGATTTACTATCAACAAATTTAAGCGGATCAATCGCATGTAAATCTTTATCCATTTCTACAAAAGTATCTTCATCACTAAGTAGCTCGATACGTTTTAAAGGATTTAATCTCATATGAAAATTACATTTAGGACAAACATTATAACAAGTTTCTATTTCTTTATAATACATTAACGCATGACAAGAATTACATTTTACCCAGTGATTTGGAGCTTCGCTTGGAGCGGCTTGTTTGCGTCTTATACTAGAAAAAATATCTAAAAAATTCATTATCTCTACCTAAAATAAAATTTCAAAATTATAGCAAGATTTTAGTATTTTTAAAATCTTGCACCCAACATAAACTCGAATTTGCTTAAGTCGTCTTTTGAATTAGTGTTAAATGGTTTAGCAAAAACTAAATTTAAAGCACCTAGTGGGGTTAGCCACTCAAAGCCAACACCTGTGCTCCATCTTTGAATTTGACTTAAAGAACTTTCTCCTATGGCACCATAGTCAAAAAACACACTTCCTCTTAGTTTGATTCTATCAAAGATTGGAAAGCTAAGCTCTACAGAATTTGCAAAAGCCACTGTACCACCTGTTTCATCACCCCATTCGTTTTTAGGACTCACGCTTCTTCTATCAAAACCTCTAATAGTTCCTATGCCTCCAAGGTATAATTTTTCATTGATAGGTAAATAACCTTGATCCCATACCTTATAAAAACTTGCTTTATAGCGATAAATCAAATCCCAACCTATAAATTCTTCTAAGCCTTGATAATAATTAAATTTAGTAGTAGAGCTTATGAATTCTTGATCTCCACCTAAGCCTGCATATTCAAGTGAGGTTGAAGCGATAAAACCTGATCTTGGTAGATAATAATCATCTGTATTGTTAAATACTATTGAAGGAGTGATAGAACTTTTGTAAGTTTTACCAAGTTTATATCCTTGAGCGATTAAGCGATCACTCAAATGATAAATATCACTTTGTTCAAGATTGTAAGTTAAATCTATGCTTGTATATCTTCCCAAAGTTTTACCAACACTTATATCAAAACCATAGTTTCTCTCATCATAACTATCCCATTCTAAACGATCTGAATATAATGATCCTCCAAGAGAATAATCACTATCATTTACTCTAGGATTTCTTAAAGATATTCTACCTGAAAGTGTATCATCGCCTTTGTCTATACTTACACTTCCTTTCATGCCAGAGCCTAAGATATTTGCATCAGATAATGAAGCACTAAGTAAAATTCCATCACTAGTTCCATAACCAATACCACCTGAAATAGCTCCAGTTGAAGCTTCTTTGACTTCTACTATCAAATCAATATGCGTATCATCTACTCTTTGTTCTTTAATATCTACATTTTCAAAATATGCAGTTCTTCTTAGAGCATTTCTTGAGTCTATTAAATCAGTTCTATTATAAAGATTGCCTTCGGTTAGATAAAGCTCTCTACGAATAACCCTATCAACTGTTTTAGTATTACCTGAAATTTCAACATTTCTAACATATACTTTTTCATTAGGTATGACTTTAAAAATAATCATAGCTTCATGGTTTTCTTTATCTTTTTGTATATCAGGTATAACCTGTACAAAAGCATAACCCAAATCAGCTGTTTTTGTTTCTATAGTTTTTATATCTTCTCTTAGTTTTTCTATATTAACTATTTTTCCAACACTTAATTTTAAATCATTTACTAAAGCTTCATTTTCTTCATCACTAAAAATAGGATTAAAAATTTTAATCCCTTTAACTTTATAAACCTCACCCTCGTTGATAAAATAAGTTAAATCAGCTTGATAAGTATCTGTATAAGTATTTAAAAAAGCAGGAGATACGCTCACATCAAGATAACCTTCTTTTAAATATACATCTGAAATTCTTGAGCTATCATTTGCAAGATCAAAGATTTTAAGCTTACCATCGTTAAAGCCCCACATCCAGCCTAGGGCTTCTCTTTGTTTATTTGCTACCGCAGGTTCAATATCTGAATAACTTAAATTTTTTGCACCACTTAAATGTACTTTTTCTATGATGATATTTTCCCCACGATTTACAACAAAAGTAAGTTTTAATGAGCTTGAATTACTTAATTTTTCATCTTTGATTTCTACAACAGTATCATAAAAACCTTTGGCTTGATAAAAAAGTTTGATTTTTTCAGCTGCGTCTTTAGCTGAATTTTCATCATATAAAATTCCAGGTTTTAAACCAACAAGGCTTTCTATTTGTTTTCTATCGTTACTTGCTATACCTTGAATATCTATTTTTCCAATGGAAGGTTTTTCTATTACTTTAAAAGTTAGCACCCCATTTTTTTCTTCTACTACTATATCTTTAAAATAATTTCTATCAAAAAGGTTTTTAATCGCTATGTCTATACTAGCAGGATCGATTTTTTGTCCTATTTTTAATTTAGAAATCGCAATAGCACTTTCTTTAGAAAGTTGCGATAAGCCTTCAAATTTGATATCTTTAATCGTAGCTGCACATAAAGAACTTGAGAGTGCAAAGAAAACAAACCATTTTTTCATCATTTTACCTAAATTTTTATATACAAAATCGTTATAATACCAAAATATTTTTAACTAATGCTTTTTAAGGAAAATTTATGAAAGTAGGTATAATCGGACTTGGCTTAATAGGTGGATCTTTGGGCCTTAGCTTAAGAGAGAATAAATTAATAGATTTAGTTTGCGGATATGATATAAACAAAGAATTTGAACAAATCGCGCTAGAGCTAAAATTAATAGATAAAATTGTTTCATTTGAAGAGTTAAAAAAATGTGATGTAATTTTTTTAGCTATCCCTGTAAGAGCTATTGTAAAAATTTTAAAAGAATTTCAAAATATTTCTAAAGATTGCACTATCATTGAGCTTGGAAGTACAAAAGAAGAAATTATTAAAAATTTACCATCTGATTTACAAAGTCAATTTATCGCAGCTCATCCTATGGCAGGAACAGAAAATAGCGGTCCAAATGCAGCTATAAAAGACTTATATAAAAATGCAGTTTGTGTTTTATGTGATGTGCAAAATGCTGATCATATCCATCAAAAAAGAGCTATAGAAATTTTTTCAGATTTAGGAATGAAGCTTGTATTTATGGATAGTATTTCACATGATCATCATGCTTCTATCATTTCACACTTACCGCATGTGATTAGTTTTTCCTTGGCAAATTTTGTAATGAAAGAAGAAAATAAAAAAAATATAGCCCACCTAGGAGGTCCTTCTTTTAAAGATATGTGTAGAATTGCAAAATCAAACCCTCAAATGTGGAGTGGTATTTTTGAACAAAACAAACAAAATTTATTAAATTCTATTGATTTATTTCAAAAAGAATTACAAGAGTGTAAAAAAATGATAGAAAAATGTGATATAAATGAACTTGAAGCTTGGATTAAAAGCGCAAATAAGTTAAGAGAAATTTTGTAAAATTTTTTATAATTTACTCTTAATTTGCTAAAGCATAATATATTTTTACAAAAATTATACAATGAAAGTGGAGAATATGGTTTTTACGCGTAAAAGATCAAATAAAAAATGGATTTTTCTAGTTTTTTTAATACTTTTAGCCTTTGGGGTTTTTGTGTTAAATACAAAGCTGTTTGAAAAAAATCCTCCATTAATCCAAACAAAATCAGATATTATTTATAGCAATTTAACAGATCCTATATCTATAGAAATAAGCGATGAAAGCGTTTTAAAAGATGTTAAAGTCACACTATTTAAAGCAAATGAATTAAATGGTGAAATGCTTGTTAATGAACATGTTAAAGGTAATAAAAAAAGTGTCCATTTTGATTTAAAACTACCAAAACCAGCTTATAAAGAAAATGTTGATTCTTATAAGCTTGTAATAGAAGCAAGTGATAGTAGTTTTTGGAATTTCTTTTTAGGAAATCAAGCGCTTAAAGAAGTGAAAGTTATCATTGATACCAAAAAACCATTTGTAGAAATTTTAGACAATTCTTATCAAATCGAACAAGGTGGAGTAGGTAGTGTGGTATTTAAAGCAAGTGATGAGAATTTACAAGAAGTTTATGTCACAACTGATAAAGACAAAATTTTTAAAGCAACTCCTTATGTGAAAGAAGGATATTATGCTGCTTTGATTCCTTGGGAGGCAACCGATGAGCATTTTAGAGCTTATGTAGTAGCAGTAGATAAAGCAGGTAATGTAAACAAACAAAGAATTAGATATTATTTTACCAATAAAAAATACCGTGTATCAAATATAAAAGTAAGTGATAGATTTTTAGATGGAAAGATTGAATTTTTAGCACAAAAATATGCTCCAAAAGACAGAGAGTTAAGCAGGCTAGAAAAATTTAAATTTGTTAATGAGGACTTAAGAGCTTCTAATGAAGTTATCATTCATGATATTACGAGTAAAGTTCCTGATACTATGATTAATAATTTTAAAGTCAATCTTTTCAAGCCTTTAAAAAATGGCCAAAAAGTAGCTGATTATGCTGATCATAGGTTTTATTCTTATAATAATCAAGCATTTAGTAGCTCTTATCACATGGGGCTTGATTTAGCAAGTGTAAAAGAAGCGCCTATCATTAGCAATAATGATGGTGAAGTGGTATTTGTACAAGAAAATGGAATTTATGGACTAAATATTATTATTTATCATGGTTTTGGGATTTATACTCTTTATGGACATTGCACTAATGTGGATGTAAATGTGGGCGATAGAGTTAGAGCAGGTGATGTTATAGGCACTACAGGCACTACAGGCTTAGCGCTTGGAGATCATGTGCATTTTGGTGTTTTGGTGCAAGGTGTTGAAGTGCGTCCTGAGCAATGGCAAGATGCAAAATGGATAAAAGAAAATATCTATAATGTATTAGAATCAAGCAAAAAAAGAATTTTGAGTGAATAAAAATGAATCAAACAACAATAGCAAAAGAAGTTAAAGGTGTTGGTATAGGTTTGCACAAGGGTGAGCCTATTAGTATAAAATTAGAGCCATTAGAAGCTGGTAGTGGTATAGTGTTTTATAGAAGTGATTTGGGAATTTCTTATGAAGCAAAGCCTGAAAATGTCATCGATACACAAATGGCTACTGTAATAGGCGATCATAGGGGTTATGTTTCTACTATAGAACATTTAATGAGCGCAATTAATGCTTATGGTATTGATAATGTGCGTATAGTTTTAGACGCAAACGAAGCTCCTGTAATGGATGGTAGCAGTATAGGTTTTTGTATGATGCTTGAAGAAGCAGGTATAAAAGAGCTTGATGCGGCAAAAAAAATTTTAGTGATTAAAAAAAGTGTAGAAGTAAAAGAAGGCAATAAATTTGTGCGTTTAAGTCCTACGGATATGCCTATTATAAACTATACAATCGAATTTGATAATCCTATTATAGGCAAACAAAATTATTGTTTTGAATTTAGCAAACAAAACTACATAGAGCAAATAGCAAGAGCAAGAACCTTTGGATTTTTAAAAGATGTTCAAGCTTTAAGAGCTATGAATTTAGGTCTTGGTGGAAGCCTAGAAAATGCTGTTGTGGTTGATGATAATCGTATTTTAAACCCTGAAGGTTTGCGCTTTAAGGATGAATTTGTGCGTCATAAAATTTTAGACGCTATTGGGGATTTAACCTTGCTTGGATGTAGAGTTTTTGGAGATTATACTTCTTATGCAGGTTCACACAAGCTTAATCATCTTTTAACTAAAGAACTTTTAAAAGATCCTAGTACCTATGAAGTGGTAAGCTTAGAAAAAAGCACACATAAGGTTTATGAAAAGGTTTTTGCATAAAAAAGGTTACTTTGCTTTTAAATGCCATAGCAAAACCTTTAATGCTTGGTATTTATGAAAATGATTTATTGTTAAATACCATTGAAAGTGATTTAAAAGTTAGCGAGGTTTTACCAAAAATATTGCAAGAATTACTTTCGCAATATGAGTTTGAAAAGCTTATTTATGTACATGGACCAGGTTCTTACATGGGTATAAAAATTTCTTATGTTTCTTTTGAGACATTAGCCATAGTCAAAAACATTCCTTTAAAAGCAATCAGTGCTTTTGAGTTAAATAACAACACTCCTATACCTGCAAACAAACATTTATGTTTTGTAAAAAAAGACAATGGTGAAATTATTTTAGAGAAGACACAAGCAGGAAGTTTTTTTATGCCTCAAAGTTTAAAAGGTTTAAATTTAAGCAAAGAAAATACACCTTTTTATGTTTTAGATGCAATTAATTAAGGTAAAAAATGAAAATTTTAGTTCCTGCGACAAGTGCAAATTTAGGTCCTGGTTTTGATTGTTTGGGCTTGAGTTTAAAACATTTTAATCAAACTATAGTTGAAAAATCTAAATTTTTTAGTATTAACATACATGGAGAAGGTGAAAATAATATCTATCTTAAAAAAAATAATACTTTTGTTAATATTTTTTATGAAATTTATCAAAGACTTAGCGGTAAAAAAGATAATTTTCGTTTTGTTTTTCAAAATAATATCCCTTTAGCAAGAGGTATGGGAAGTTCTTCTGCTGTAATAATTGGAGCTATTGCTTGTGCTTATGAATTAAGCGGATTTAAAGCAGATAAAAATATCATTTTAAATGAAGCTTTAAAATATGAAAATCATCCAGATAACATAGCTCCAGCAGCTCTTGGAGGTTTTGTGTGTGCATTAAATCAAAATCAAAAAGTCTTAGCTATAAAAAAAGAAGTAGATAAAGACTTACAAGCTGTTATAACTATACCAAATGTAGCGATGAATACTCAAAAATCAAGAACAGTTTTAGCTAAAAAAATTAATCAAGAAGATGCTGTTTTTAATCTTTGTCATGCTTCATTTTTAACTGCTTGTTTTTTAGAGAAAAAATATGATTTATTAAAATATGCAAGTTTAGATAAACTTCATCAAAATCAAAGAATGAAACTTTTACCTGAGCTTTTTGAAGTACAAAAATTAGCTTTAGATAATAATGCTCTCATGAGCACGCTTTCAGGCTCAGGTTCGAGTTTTTTCACTCTAGCTTATAAAGATGATGCTAAACAAATCAAAGAAAAAATCAAAAATAAATTTGCTAAATTTAGAGTTGAGCTTTTAGAATTTGATGATGAGGGCTTTAAAATTTGCTAAAAATTCCAAAAAAAAGATATAATTTTGAAAAACCATATACCCATTAGAATGTGCATTGTTTGCAAAGGTCGTTATGAAAAGCAAAGTTTGCATCAATTTCAAATAAAAAATTCTCAAATTATCACTAAAGTGGAATTTGGTAGGAGTTTATATATTTGTAATCCATGTTTTGAAAAAGATGAAAAAACATTGCAAAAGGCTTTTATGAGAGCTTGCAAAGGCAATTTTTATGGCAGTATAAATCAGCAGGATTTAAAGGAGATATTTTTTAATGACAGATGTAAAGATTAGCGAAATCGCTCAAGAGTTAGGATATACTAGTAAAGAAATTATAGAAAAAGCCAATGAAATAGGCTTAGAGGATATAAAATCCCCTAACAAAAAAGTATCTTCTGAAATCGCAGAAGCGATTTATCAATATGTGCAATCAGGCGAAATACTAGATGTGGTAAAAAAAGTGGCAAAGCCTAAAAAAGAAAGTGCGACTAAAAAAACTACTACTAAAAAAGAAGAAAGCAAAAAAGAAGAGAAAAAAACTACTAAAAAAGAAACAAAAACTCCTGTTAAAACAACAAATGAAAAGAAAGAAGAAAGTAAAAAAGAAGAAAAGCAACCTGAAAATCCTATTAAAAATGAAGCATTAGAGGAAAAAAAAGAAGAAATTAAATTCGATGAAAAACTAGGCTCTAATTTAAATTTAGCTAAAAGAAGAGGTTTAGTTATCGTTAAAAAGAAAAAAGAAGAAAGTAAAGAAAACCAAATAAACAATGAAGAAAAATCTAATATGCAAAATACTCAAGGCTTGAGCCTTAGTATGATTTTTTCAAATTCAGATGAGAATTTAAAAAGAAAGAAAAAAGAAAAGAAAAATCATCCTGCGATAAGTAAAAAAGAAAGCACTACTAAAATGGATCTTTTAGGAGATAAAGACTTTGCTGATATTTCTTTAGAAGATGATGATATGGTAGTTTTACCTGATTTTAGTGTAAAAGAAAACAAACCAGCACAACCAGCAAACAAAAAACAACCAAATATTTTAAAGCAATCTTTAAATAACTCTATCAACCCATTTGGCGAGGGTGGTATACAAAGAAGAAGTCGTAAAAAACCACCTAAAAAGGTAGAGAAAAAAGAAAGTGAAGCTATAACAAGTGTAAGCATACCTAAAGAAATTCGTGTGTATGAATTTGCTGAAAAACTTGGTAAAAACACCGGAGAAGTTATCTCTAAACTTTTCATGCTTGGTATGATGACGACTAAAAATGACTTTTTAGATGAAGATGCTATAGAAATTCTTGCTGCTGAATTTGGAGTGGAGATTAATATCATTGATGAGGCTGATGAGTTTGATTATGTAAAAGATTATGATGAAAATCAAACAGAAGAAAATTTAAGCCAAAGAGCTCCGGTTATCACTATTATGGGGCATGTGGATCATGGTAAGACTTCTTTGCTTGATTATATAAGAAAATCACGCATTGCAAGTGGCGAAGCAGGTGGGATTACTCAGCATGTGGGCGCTTATATGGTGGAAAAAAATGGTAGAAAAATCACTTTTATCGATACTCCAGGCCATGAGGCATTTACTGCTATGCGTGCAAGGGGAGCTAGTATAACGGATATTGTTATTATCGTAGTAGCTGCAGATGATGGGGTAAAACCACAAACTAAAGAAGCGATTAATCATGCAAAAGCAGCTAATGTGCCTATCATCATTGCTATTAATAAAATGGATAAAGAAAACGCAAATCCTGACATGGTAAAAACCCAACTAGCAGAAATGGACATCATGCCAGTAGAATGGGGTGGAAGCCATGAATTTGTGCCAGTTTCAGCTAAAAAGGGTGATGGTGTAGAGGATTTACTTGAAATTGTATTATTACAAGCTGATATTTTAGAGCTTAAAGCAAATCCAAAAGCCCATGCTAAAGCAAGTATTATAGAATCTTCAGTGCAAAAAGGTAGAGGTCCTGTGGCTACTATCATCGTGCAAAATGGTACTTTAAGAGTAGGAAATACAGTCGTAGCAGGGGAAGCTTATGGTAAAGTGCGTGCTATGAGTGATGATCAAGGCAAAGCTTTAAAAGAAATAGGTCCAGGTGAGTGCGGAGTGATCATAGGTCTTAGTGAAGTAGCTGATGCAGGAGAAACGCTAATAGCCGTAGATAGTGATAAGCAAGCAAGAGAATATGCTAATAAACGCCATGAATACAACCGCCAAAAAGAACTAAGTAAATCTACTAAAGTAAGCATAGATGAGCTTGGTGCAAAAATCAAAGAGGGCAATTTAAAAGCCCTTCCTGTGATCTTAAAAGCAGATGTGCAAGGTTCACTTGAAGCGATTAAGGCTAGTTTAGAAAAACTTAAAAACGATGAGATTAAGGTTAATATCATCCATAGTGGGGTAGGTGGGATTACTCAAAGTGATATAGAGCTTGCAAGTGCGAGTGAAAACTCTATCGTTTTAGGTTTTAATATACGCCCAACTGGTGAGATCAAAGAACGCGCTAAAGATAAAGGCGTAGAGATAAAAACTTATAATGTTATTTATAACTTGCTTGATGATGTAAAAGCCTTGCTAGGTGGTATGATGAGCCCTATCATCTCTGAAGAACAACTTGGTCAAGCTGAAATTCGCCAAGTGATCAATGTACCAAAATTAGGCCAAATCGCAGGTTGTATGGTGACAGAAGGCACGATCAATCGTGGTGCGAAAATCAGGCTTATTAGAGATGGGGTTGTGGTATTTGAAGGTAATGTAAGTTCGCTCAAACGCTTTAAAGATGATGTAAGAGAAGTTGCAAAAGGTTATGAATGCGGTGTAGGCATAGAAGGTTGTAATGATATGAGAGTGGGGGATTATATAGAAAGTTACAAAGAAGTTGAGGAACAAGTAAGTCTATGAATCCAGCTGAAATCAAAAAACTACGCACAGAAAGCATTTTAAAAGAACTTATACCAGAAGCTTTAGCAAATTTAGACAACGAAGCTTTAAAAAATTTGTGTGTAGTGGATGTGGAGTGTAAAAAAGGCAGATATGATGCTTTTGTGTATTTAGATAAAATGTTTTTTAACACCCAAGAGCAAGAAATCATACTCAACCAACTCAAAAAAGCCGCCCGTGCTTTGCAAAATTACTGCATGAGCGAGCAAGGGTGGTATAGGTGTCCAAATTTTCACTTTAAATTTGATGATAGATTAGAGTATCAAAATCATATGGATGCTTTATTTGAAAAAATCAAAAAGGAACAAAATGAATCTTGAAGCACTTTGTAAAGAAGCAGGGCTTAGCTTTTATGATGATGAGCTAGTAAGTGAAAATGGTAGAAAGATTTATAGAATTTATGTGCAAAAAGAAGGCGGGGTAAATCTTGATGATTGTGCTAAGCTTAGTGAGATTTTATCACCTATTTTTGATGTAGAGCCACCTGTGAGTGGGGAGTATTTTTTAGAAGTATCAAGCTGTGGGCTTGAGAGAAAACTTAGTAAAATAGAGCATTTTGCAAAAAGCATTAACGAACTTGTAAAAATCACAACTAGTGAAAAAGAAAAAATCGAAGCAAAAATCATCGCTGTAGATGATGAAAATATCACTTTAGAGAATTTAGAAACTCAAGAAAAAACTACTATAAATTTTAGCGATATAAGAAAAGCTAAAACTTTCATACAATGGTAAAAATTTAGAAATCTAAATTTTTACTTATCTTTTGTATAATTAAAGTTTAATATAAAGTAATAATAATATAGATTTATCTTATAATATTTAGATAATAATTTTAAATCTATCAAAAATAAAGGATAATTTATGATTGATTTTTTAAATGAAGAAAAAGAAAGATTTATAAACGCTATAGATGAATTAATAAAACAAGTAGATGATTGTATTTTAAGAGACAAAAAAACGCAACGAGGTAATATTAGCAATAAAGGCAGTTTTAGCCAAAATATTAAACAAAATTTAAGTTTTATTAGTGATAAATACAACTATTCTTTCAAAATAGCAATAGGAAATTCAAATGGTTTTTTAAGTAATGATTGTTGGATAATGTTTGTTAGAAAAGACTTATTGGAAGAAAATCTTATTAATGGTAAAAAAATTACCCCTACAAAAGGAGTTTATTTATTTATAGCATATTCTGGATATTTTCAAAATAATAAACATTTGGTATTAAAATTTGGTTTTCCTAAAGAAGATATTGAGAATTCAAGATGTATAGCAGTAAATAAAATGGAGAGTGAAGGATATTTACAAAGATTTGATTTTGCTTATGGTTTAGATAATAAAGATAAATTAATAAAAGATTTTTCAGAAATGATGAATTATTTTAATTCTTTAAATAAAGATGATTTCAAATCGTATGAAAATAGTAAAAAACAAGAAGAACATTTAAAAATAAAATCTGAAAATTTAGATATAAAAAATTTAAATAAAAACAAAAATCCACTTTTAAATCAAATTCTTTATGGGCCTCCAGGGACGGGAAAAACTTATAACACTATAGATAAAGCTTTAGAAATTATATCTAAGGTTGAAAAAATAGAACTTCCTGATAAAAATAATAGAGTTGATAGAAAAAAACTTTTTAATGAGTATGTCAAAAACGGACAAATAGTTTTTACTACTTTTCATCAAAGCTATGGATATGAAGAATTTGTAGAAGGCATAAAGCCTCGCATGGATAAAGAAAATTCCAAGGAAGTAGAATACGAAATAAAAGACGGAATTTTTAAAGAACTTTGTAAAAAAGCTTTGGATAATTACAAAGTATCTTTATTAACACAAGAAGAATTTGTAAAGAGTGAAGATTTAGAAAACAAAATAGAAATTTTTTTAGATGAATTAGTAGATCAACAAAAATTTATAGAAAAAACTCAAAGTGGTGGATTTAAATTAGAAGAATATAATGAAAAATATAGAATTATCACAGATGATACTAATGCAAATTTGTATTTAAATTTAGAAATTTTTAAAACGCTTTTGGAAAATAAAGATAAAATTATAAACGGAAGAAGCATTAAGCAAATTTTAAATAACAAACATAGAAGACAAATCGATAGTTATTATTTTCAGCTAGCTAAATTGTTTAAAGAACGAGAACAAGATTATAAAGTAGATAATAATCCTAGTGAAAAGCCAGAATTAAAACCTTATATAATAATCATAGATGAGATTAATCGTGGTAATGTAAGTAAGATTTTTGGTGAGCTTATCACTTTAATAGAACCTAGCAAAAGAATAGATGAAAGCGAGGGATTAAAAGTTACTTTGCCTTATAGCGGTGAAAAATTTGGAGTGCCTAAGAATGTTTATATCATAGGCACTATGAATACAGCTGATAGAAGTATAACTTCACTTGATACAGCTTTGCGAAGACGCTTTGAATTTATCGAGATGATACCTAAACCTAATGTTTTATCTGATAATTGCGAAGGTGTTAATTTGAAAGAATTATTAAAAGCTATTAATACTCGCATAGAATACTTGCTAGATAGAGAAAAGACTATAGGACATGCATTTTTTATAGGCATTGAGAATTTAGAGAAATTAAAAAATGTTTTTCAAAATAAAATCATCCCACTATTGCAAGAGTATTTTTATAATGATTATGCTTTGATTGACGCAGTTTTAAATAAAAATGGTATGTTGGAAAATGTTATTGTTGAAAATAAAGATTATTTAAAAAATATGACAGAATTTATAGAAAGTGATAAGGTTATTTATAAGTTTAGTGATAGTCAAAAATGGGATGAAGCTACTTTTAAAAAAATATATGAATAATGAAAACAATTAACACTTTTTCTATCATCGAATATCAAGCTTTTTCTAAAGAAGATTTAAAAGAAATTTTCAAAGAAAAGACTGAAATATTTTATAAAGAGCTAGAAGACTTTGCAAAAAATAATGAAAGTCTTCTAGGCTTTAAAAACAAAAATACCTTAAAAGCTAAAAATTATGTCGGCATTATACAGACTAAAAGCGGTGTTTTGGAGATCTTTCCAAAATGCACAAATTTGGATAGCTATAAAAAAGAAGATAAATCCTCAAATTATGATAAAGAAAAATTAAAAAAGTACTACGAATTAGAAAATATCTCTAAAAATGATGATTTTAGTGAAGAAGATCTTAAAAATGATCCTAGAAATCTTTTAATCAACATGTTAAAAACTTTAAAGAATTCTCCCTTTAAAAAGTCTCAAATTTCATCTTTGCAAATTGCTAAAATGCCTTTGTTTGAAGTGTTTATCACGATGTTTTTAGATGAATTTGATAGTGTGTATAAAAAAGGTTTGATGAGATCTTATGTAAGTAGCGAAGAAAATAGAGCTTTCTTAAAAGGAAAATTACTATTTAATGAGCATATAAAATCAAATTTAATACACAAAGAAAGATTTTTCACAAGTAGTGATGAATTTGTTTTAGATATAGCACCAAATCGTTTGATAAAATCAACTCTAAATTTTTTAAAATCCAAAACAAACTTGAATAAATTTAAAATCATCAAAGCTATGCAAATGCTTGATGAGGTAGAATTTTCTAAAAATTATGAAAAAGATTTTAGCTTTAAAATTTCAAGACATTTTGATTATTATGAAAATATACTTTCTTGGTGTAAGGTATTTTTAAAAAATCAAAGTTTTGCTCAATATAAAGGCAAAAACGAAGCCTTTGCTTTGCTTTTTCCTATGGAAAAACTTTTTGAAAACTATGTGGCTTATATGTTTAAACTTGCTAATCCTAGTGAAAATATAAAAACCCAAAGTAGTGGAAAGTATTTAATCTCAAAAAATGATGAAAAATGTTTTATGTTAAAGCCTGATTTATATATAGAAAATAAAATGATCTTAGATACCAAATGGAAAATTCCAGATGATAGTGAAGATGAGAAAAAGCATGGCATATCGCAAAGCGATTTATACCAAATGTTTGCTTATGCAAATAAATACGAGATAAAGGAAATTTATCTTATTTATCCTCTATGTGAGAGAACTTTTGACTTAAGAGAGAAATTAAAAACTAAAGATATTAAGTTTTTAGCACAAGGTTTTTTAAAAGCTTGTGATGAGCATGTAAAGCTTAAGGTATTTTTTGCGCCTTTACCTTTTTAAAACAAGTAATCTTGATCTAGTTTCCATTTTTGCGCAATGCTTTTGTCAAGTTTATGGCAGTTTCTAAACATTTTATGCATATAATCAACTTTACTTGTATCCCAATTAGATAAGTCTTGATTAAAATTAACGCAATTTTCAAACATAAAATCCATATTTTTTACTTTAGAAATATCCCAACTCGATAAATCCTGATTAAAATTTTCACAACCTTCAAACATTGAAGCCATGTTTTTTACATTTGAAACATCCCAATATTTTAATCCTTTAAAATCACTTCTTGTAGAATTTTTAAATAATTCGCTCATATCTGTGATAAAGCGGGTATCTATATCTTTTAAATTAATTTCATCTTCAATCAACTCTTTTAACTCATCTTTTGTTTTTGGGTGATAATTTTTTAAAGATAAAATTTTCGTGTAAATATAATATAAAAATACTATACCTATAAGAATTGCTCCGATTATTAATATAGCACCAATTATGAAAGAGAAGACAAGCATAACAACATCGATATTATAGTATATTAAAAGCCCTATTCCTACGATTGCTCCAATTATGAGTGTTGGGATTAATATAAATAAAGCTAAACCTAGCCATAATTTCCAAAAAGCTAAGAGTAAAAGTATAAATATCATTATTCCTACGATAGTCCAAATCATATTATTCCTAATTAATTATATTAATTTTATTATATTGATTATTTATTGATAAGTGATTAATATATTTTGCTATATTTTTAAAAATAAAATTATAGAAGGTAATATGAATCACGAATTTTATATGAATTTAGCCATAGATGAAGCTTGGAAATATCAGCTTTTAACCTACCCTAATCCAGCCGTAGGTTGTGTGATCTTAGACAAAAATGGCAAAATCTTAAGCATAGAAGCACACAAAGAAGCAGGCAAGGCTCATGCAGAACTTGAAGCAGTGAGTAAAGCCTTAAAAGCACTTAATCCAAATTTAGATTTACCACAAAATGCAAATGATTTGCATGAGTTTATTTGCAAAAATCATCAGGGGTTATTAAAAGGCGCTAGTGCTTATGTGAGTTTAGAACCTTGCAATCATCAGGGTAAAACCCCACCTTGTGCAAAGCTTTTTAGCACACTTGGTTTTAGTGAAGTTTTTATTGCTACTAAAGATGAGCATAAGCTCGCAAGCGGTGGGGCAGAATTTTTAAAAGATCAAGGCGTAAAAGTTCACATGGGAATTTGCGAGCAAAGAGCCAAAGAGCTTTTAAAGCCTTTTTTAAAATGGCAAAAATCAAGTTTTAAATTTTTTAAACTAGCCCTTTCTTTAAATGGTTCTGCTTATGGCAAAATCGTAAGTTCTAAAGCAAGTAGAACTTACGCTCATGCATTGCGCTCAAAGCTTGATTTGCTAGTAGTAGGTGGAGAAACTATAAGGTATGATAGGCCTATTTTAGATGCAAGGTTAGTTCAGGCTAAAGCACCAAATTTATGCATACTAAGCCGTCAAAATTTAGAAAGTTTTGATTTAAACATTCCTTTATTTAGCGTAGCTGAAAGAGAAATTTTTACAAACATTCCTAGTGAAGCAAAGCTCATCATGTATGAGGGTGGGGAGAACTTTTTAAAAGCCTTTAAAGATGAGTTAGATATGCTTTTGATTTTTTCAAGCTCGAATTTAAATACCTTTGAAAATGTTAAGTTAGATTTAAAGCTAAAGCCTTTATACAAAGGCTTTTTAGAAAATGATACTTATGGGTTTTATGAGATTATTAAATCTTAGTAGATTTTTTGTGAGCTTACTTGTGTGAAAAATTGCGCTAAAGTGTTAGCAAAAAAGCTAGCACTTTGCTCTTCTAATCGTTTTAAAAACTTATCTATAGCATCTTCTTTTTGCCAGATAGGGTTTTGCACTTTGGCTAGTTTTTCTAACTCTTTTTTGGCTTGCTCGTAATTGCTTATTTTATCAATGAGTTTTAATTTTAAAGCCTCATTTGCTAAAAATACTTTTGCATCAGCCCATGAGCTTGTTTGATTTAAATCTAGCTTGCGATTTTTAGCGACAAATTGCGTGAAAAGTTCATAGCTTTGATTAGCTAAATTTTGCAAAAAGTCTTTTTCATCTTCACTCCATTTACGCATGAAAGTTCCTGCTTCTTTGTAATTTCCTGCTTTGATGGTTTGCTCATTTATACCAAGTTTTTGTGCAAGCTCACTTACTTCAAAGCCTTGCATGATTACCCCAATAGATCCTACAAAGCTAGCAGGGTTAGCGATGATCATATTAGCCCCCACCGCGCTTAGGTAGCTTCCGCTTGCTATAGTTCCACCTGCATAGACTACCACAGGTTTTTTAGCTTTAAGATCTTGTATAGCTAAAGCTATTTCCATGCTTGGTGCAAAAGCTCCACCAGGGCTATCTATAAAAAGCAAAACTCCTTTTATAGCTTTATCCTCTTTGGCTTTGTAAATTTGTTCTAAAAGATTGCTCGCATCGCTAATTTCACCTTTAAGATTAATTTGAGCTAGGTTTGCATTAGAAAGTTTGGCATTATCCCCGCTTGGAGTAAGGATTAAAAACACGATAAATAAAAACACAAAGGTTTTAAAATAAGTGTTGATATAAGAAATGGTTTTTCCAATTCCTTTAAAAAATGATTTTATAATCTGCATTCTTTTCCTTTTTAAGTTGTTTAATCAAAAATTAAATCCAAAATTTGACACCAAATTAACATTATATTGATTTTTATAAATTTCATTTAATAATTTTATATCAAAAAAGAATGTTTTATTTGGTTTGAAATTTAGTCCAAGGTTAATGTTGAGTAAGTTAGTATCTAAATCATAGTATTGTTTAAATTTTTGATTTTTAAAATCAATAAAATTTGCATTATTGCTTATCTTTTTTCCTGTTAATCTTTTTTCATACAATATAGAACCTGTTATAGTATTTTTATTTTCATCTAAATTTGGTAATACATAAGAAGAAGTAATCCCTAAAACTAAAGATGTGCTGTTGTGTTTTATGCTATCGTAAGATTTTGAAAAAATTCCACCGCTTTCACTAAATGCATTTTGTTGAAAATAATTGTAATTAAAATATACCAAAGGAGTTAAATTTAAATTTTTATTATAACTAAATTCTTTTGCTACACCTAATTGGGTAGAAGTTATCAATCCATTATATGTTCCTTTTAAAGTATCTGAATTTAGTATATATCTTTGCATGTTGCTTGAGTATAATCCTATGCCAATACCGCTTAAAATTTTAAAATTTTCTAAATTCAAAATATAATTGCTTGATAAATTTGCGTTTTTTGTTTTGATATTAGATGTTGAAAAATCAACATTAGAATATGAAGTACTTAAATGCGTTGCGAACATTGAAGAATTAATTTCTTTTCCTACGCTAAGATTGAGTCCATAGGAGCTTCCATGAAAATCATTACCATATATTTTTTTAAAACTAGGTCCCATTTGGAAGATATATGTTTGATTATCATAAAAATTAAAATTGGCTACATCACTTTGATATAATAAATTTGTCGGATAAGTATTACTAGCTAATCTAATATCCTCCATAGGTGTATTTATGAAAGTTGGATTAAGAGTCGAGAGCATGTTATTTTGTCCGAAATTACTGTAGGTGTTTAATAATTGGATTGAATTGGATAAATAATCATTTGATTCCAAGCTTTTTAGACTACTTTGAACGATTTTTTTATCTGCATTATCTAGTAAAATAAAATAATTTTTATAGTTTTCGTTTAAGTTATCCATCATTCTAATGCTTCTTAATGCTTGTCCTATGGTGCTATTTTGAGTATTATATGCATTGTTTTTTATAATAGGCTTGACTATTATTTGAGAGTTATTATGCTCAGGTTTTGGTTCAGGTTTTGGTTCAGGTTTTGGTTCAGGTTTTAGTTCAGGTTTTAGTTCAGGTTTTAGTTCAGGTTTTAGTTCAGGTTTTAGTTCAGGTTTTTGTTCAGGTTTTGGTTCAGGTTTTGGTTCAGGTTTTGGTTCAGGTTTTGGTTCAGGTTTTGGTT
>NZ_JAKMPZ010000012.1:0-44722 GCF_025771325.1 Campylobacter sp. RKI_CA19_01122
TTACAAAATAAAAAGAAGGTTTTAGCATTTATTAAGTGGTAGAAAATCAGAAAAGTTATTTAGAAATTTTATTTAGTAGTAATACTTTAATTTAATATTTTTAATTAGCCATAGTTGATATTTTTGGTTTTTGATATAAAATATTAATTTTTATAATGTATTGTATCTTTTTTATTTTTGGAGGATATATGAAAAAATTATTTTTAACTTTAACGCTTAGTTTTACAAGCTTATTGGCTAATGAAAAAATATTAAATATTTACGAAAGTCCCACTTGTGGATGTTGCGATCTTTGGGCTAATTATATGAAAGATAAAGGCTATAAAGTACAAATACACAAAAGTGAAGATTTTTTAAAAATAAAAGAAAAAATGAATATTCAGCCTATGTATCAAAGCTGTCATACTGGCGTGATTGATGACTATGCTATAGAAGGGCATGTTCCTGAAGATGCAGTTGCTTGGCTTTTGGAAAATAAACCTGAGGATGTTATAGGTATTTCTGCTCCTGGTATGCCTCAAGGAAGTCCTGGAATGGAACAAGGTTATGAAGAAGAATATCCTGTAGTTTTGATGCTTAAAAATGGAGATTATAAAATTTATGGGATCTATAAAGGACATAATTTAATCAAGATAAACTAAGTAAAATTGCTTAGTTTATTTTGTATATTAAAGGTATTCTTATATGAAAAGTTTTTTCATATTGTGGAAAATTCTTAGATGCTATGCGTATAGTTTCTAAGGCACTATCATTTAATAGTTTATATTTTGATGGTTTTAATATTTTTAAGTTTAATAAGTTTTTATCCTTAGTCCATGTGAATTCTACTAAAATTTCACCACTCATCCGCATTTTTCGAGCTTGCCTAGGATAAATTAAAGCTTTATTTATAGCTTGCTTAACTTCTTTTAAAAGTTCATTGTTATTAGTTAAAGATATACTTTCTTGAGAATTTATCAGGATGTTTTTTTCTTGAGATGTTATTTTTTGAGATTTTATTTCCTCTTTTAATCGATTTGTTGCTTTAGTATCGGTTGAAGTATTTATTTTTTTAGGTTGAACGATAGGTTTTTCTTTTACTTGTTCTATTTTTTTTATTTTTTCTTGTTTAGATTGTTCATTTTTTACTTTAGGAGAATCTTGTAAAAATTGTTTTATAGCTATATTAAATTTTTCTTCCTTTGTAGTGTTATGTTGTATATGTAAAAAATTCTTAGTATAAAGAAAAACAAAAAGTAAAGGTAAAAAGATAAATAAAGTAATGAAAAATGATTGATTTTTATGATTACTTATAAAAGTCTTCATCTTTTTTGCTCTGTTAAAATTTGAAAATTTTCATGATTTTTATTTTTTAAAATATCAATAATTTTTACAAAGCTTTCAAATTTTGCCTCTTTATCGCTTTTTAACTCTACTAAGGTTTTAGAATTTATAGTGTCAAATTTTTCTTTTATTTCTTCTATGGAAACTGTTTTTCCATCGATATAAAATTTATTTTCTTTATCGATTAAGATGCTTATTTTGTCTTTATTTTCACTTATGGAATTTGAATTTTCACTTTGAGGTAGATTGATTTTGATTTCACCATGTGCGATAAAAGTGGATATACTTAAAACAATGGCTAGTAAAACAAGCATTATATCTATAAAAGGAATAATATTTAAACTTTCATTTTTTGGTAATTTAAGCATTTTTATCCTTAAAAATACGATATGCATTACTCAAAGTTGATATTTTTCTAAGCAATCCATTATAAGCCATCAAAGAAGGGATGGCAACTAAAATTCCCAAAGCAGTAGCCTTTAAAGCCAGCGATAAGCCAATAACAATAGATTTTACATCAATATTTCCACTTGCTCCCATGTCGTAAAATGTAATCATAATCCCTACTACAGTTCCTAAAAGTCCTACATAAGGAGCGTTAGTGTAAATAATATAAAGCATGGTGATATTTTCACTAATTGCATCATCAAATTTTTCTTGGCATTGATAATCATTTAGTTTAATTTTTCTAAAAAATAAGATGCGTTCTATAGTGCACCATATAGCAATAAATGCCATTAACCCTAAAACAATAAATATAATTAAGTCAATATAAGTTTTTAAAAATTCCATACATCCTCGCTTTAAAAATTTTTGTGATTATATTACTAAAAATTAAATTTTTTATTAATAACAATTATCATAATTGATACAATAAATTTATTTTAAATTAATAATTATTATCATAATATTCCAGTTTTGAAAATTTTATTTATCATGAAAGGAAATAATGAAAAAACATTGTTTATCATTTTGTGTCGCTAGTTTTTTGATCTGCAATGCTTTATCACAAGAAGTTTTATTAGATAGCTCCATAGTAAGTGCTTCGGGTTTTTCTCAAGATATCAAAGAAGCCCCTGCTACTATAAATGTGATTGGTAAAAAAGATTTAGAAAGTAAGCCTTATAGGGATGTTGCCGAAGCTATTGCTGATATTCCTGGTGTAGATTTATTTGCTAGTAAGGGAAAAACTGGATCTTATAATATCACCATGAGAGGTATTACAGGATACACTTTAATTTTAATCGATGGACGGCGACAAGGGATAGGTGGAGAAGTAGGACCTAATGGTTTTAATGAAATTTCAAATTCATTCTTACCACCAATTTCTAGTATAGAAAGAATAGAAGTAATAAAAGGGCCAATGAGCACTTTATATGGTTCTGAAGCTTTGGGTGGTGTTGTAAATATCATCACAAAACAAGTAAGTAACGAGTGGGAAACATCATTTAGTTTGGATAGTATTTTTAATGCACATAAAGAATGGGGTAATACTTATGGTACAAGTATATATTCAAGTGGCCCATTGATGAATGATCGTTTGGGACTTACTTTGCGTTTTAGAGAATTTTATAGAGAGCAATCTAATGTTGAATTTAGTAATGGGAGTGGTCAAAGAGTGCAAGGTGATCAAGCACAAAGTCCTACAAAAGCAAGTAATTTTAATTTAGGAACTAGATTAAATTACTTAATAGATGATTATAATACTTTGATATTTGATATTGATTTTTCAAGAAATCATTATGATAATAAAAAAGGCCAACTCGGTACATTAACAAAACCAACAGATAAAAATGATGGCTCTTTAACAGGTGGTTATACAGATACCATGCAAGTAGATAAGTTGGTAACTTATTTAAGTCATGAGGGAGTATATGATGATTTTTTAATTACTTCTACCTTGCAGTATAACCGTGTAAGTAACGATGGGCGTGAGGTAGTTGGCCAAGCAAATCAGCCATTTTTAGGGCAAAATAGAGATATAGTTGCTGAAGATATTATTGTAGATACAAAATCAGTTATTCCTTTAGGTCAAAGTCATATTTTAAGCGTGGGTGGTGAGTATAGACTTGAGAAAATGCAAGATAAAATTGCTAATCCTACTAATTTTGATCAATATTTATTAGCTTTTTTTGCAGAAGATGAATATAGTATAAGAGATGATTTAAGATTTACTTTTGGAGCAAGATATAATTATCATGAAATTTTTGGAAATAATATTTCACCAAGAGCTTATTTAGTTTATAATCCTACTAGTGAGCTTACTTTAAAAGGCGGTGTTTCAACAGGCTTTAGAACCCCATATGCTAATAGATTGATAGCTGGTGCTTATAATTATAGTGGACAAGGTAAATATCCTATGTATGGAAATCCGAATTTAAAAGAAGAAACATCGCTTAATTATGAATTAGCCGCTGTTTATAATAATGATTTGTTTTATATTTCAGCAACTGGCTTTTTAACAAATTTTAAAGATAAAATTTCTAGTCAAAAATTTAGTAAAGATAGTATGATTTTGGGTATTGGAAAATGTGAAGCTGATACATGTTATCAAGCGATTAATCATGGCAAGGTTGAATATAAGGGTATAGAGCTTGGAGCAGGGATTACCCCTATAGAACATTTAAATCTAGATTTAGCTTATACTTATCTTGATAGTGAAGTAAAAGATGCACAAGATAAGGCTGTGATAGGAAAGCCAGAGATTGATAGTTTAAAACACAACATCATGCTAAAAGCAAGTTATAATATCTTTAGCAAATTCACTCCATGGATAAAAGGCGAATGGCAAATAGATCGTTATATGGGTGATACAAATATTAATAGAGAGTATTATCAAGATGTCTTTTTAGCTTCTATGGGTGTGCGTTATGATATCAATAAAAAATGGAATATTAATGCGGCAATTTATAATCTTTTTGATAAAAGTTTTACAAATGATTGGGAGTCTTATAAAAACAAAGGTGAAGATACTTGGGTAAATACTTATAATCGCATAGAAGAAGGAAGAAGAATTTATATTTCAATCAACGGCAGTTTTTAATTTTGTATAGTTGGGGAGCCAAAGAGCTTATTGAGAGCTTCTTTGGTTTCTTCTTTAGGATCGTATTTTTTAGCATCTTTTTTAAAATTTTCAAAATGTTCATTTAAATTCGGAGTACTTTTTATTTCTTGTTTTATAGGAGTTTTGAATATATCTTGTAATTTTTGGGTATCTATAGTTTCTATTTTTTGAATTTTAATTTGTGTTTTTTCTCCAAAAAGCTCATGAAGCAAGACTTTGATTAATTTAAAGCCATTGTTTAGGGTTTTTCTATCATCATCTTTAGCATGTGAGCTAATACTTAAAATATCATCTTCAAAAGAAATAAACTGCGTAGTTTTTTTGAAAACTTCAGCTAAATCATAATCTCTTTTGTAAATAGCTTTTAACAAACTTTCATAAGGATTAAGTTCTTCTTCTTTAATTGTTTGTGTAGAAAGAATTTCTTGTTGTTTTGGGCTTGGTGTGTTATCTTGTTTTGGGCTTTTACTGTAAATAGCCTCATCAATACTTTTTAGATAAGTTGCTTCTATAAGCATGAAAGCCATAACACAAAGTACAAAACTATCATCATCGCTAGAATTTAACATAGTCTTAGCACGCGAAAGAATTCTAAAAAATCTTTCGTAAATTAACATAGAAAAAAGATTGTTTTTAGCAAAAAATGCTTCTTTTAAAAAAAATATCATCTCATCGATGACATTGCTTGCCTCGTAATCTTCAAATTCTTTTAAAAACTCAAGAACTTTATCTTTATCGCTAGCTAAAATGGCTTGATAAAATTCTTCAATTTTAGATGGATCTAAAAAGCCTAGCATCGCAGTAATTTTTTGTGTTTGTATATGATTTTGACAATATACTATGGCTTGATCTAATAAAGTTAGAGTATCTCTTAAAGATCCGTTTCCACTTCTTGCTATGAGTTTTAAAGCTTCTTTTTCATAATTGATATTTTCTTTTTCTAAAATCCACTCAAGATGATTTAAGATATCGTGAATAGAAATTTGCTTAAATCTAAAATGCTGCGTTCTTGAAAGAACCGTAGCAGGAAGTTTCAAAGGGTCAGTTGTTGCTAGTATAAATTTTACATAGCTTGGTGGTTCTTCCAAGGTTTTAAGCAAGGCATTTGCTGCTTGTGGGGTAAGCATATGCACTTCATCGATAATAAAAATTTTAAACCTAGCTAAAGATGGAGCGTATTTAACTTGCTCGATAAGCTCTTGAATGTCTTCTAAGCTTCTATGGCTTGCAGCATCCATTTCTATAATGTCTATATTAGAGCCACTGAGTGAAGATAAGCATTGAGAACATTCTCCACAAGGGTTAGCATTTGGTCCTTTTTCACATACTAGGGCTCTTGAAAAAATTCTTGCACTTGAAGTTTTTCCACTTCCGCGTAATCCTGAAAATAAATAAGCATGTGCTAAGCGATTATTTTCAAGAGCATATTTTAAGCTTGTAGAAACAGTATTTTGCCCTACAAGCTCATTGAAATTTTTTGGTCTGTATTTAACAGCAAGAGCTTGGAGCATTACTACTCATTCATGATGGATAACAACTCTTCATTGCTTTTGGTTTTTAGCATTTTAGAGTATAAGAATTTTAAAGCTTCTATATCATCCATTTGTGAAATAGCTGATCTAATTGCCCAAATTTTTTGAAGTTTTTCAACACCTTGGAGTAATTCTTCTTTTCTAGTGCCTGATTTTATGATGTTAATTGCAGGGTAAATTCTTCTGTCTGAAATATTTCTATCAAGAACGATTTCGCTATTTCCTGTTCCTTTAAATTCTTCAAAAATCACTTCATCCATTCTTGAGCCTGTTTCTATCAAAGCAGTTGCTATGATGGTTAATGAGCCACCATGTTCTATATTTCTAGCTGCACCAAAAAAGCGCTTTGGCTTATGCAAGGCATTTGCATCAACCCCGCCACTTAAAACTTTACCACTGCTTGGTGTGGCAGTATTATAAGCTCTTGCTAATCTTGTAATAGAATCAAGTAATATAATGACATCTTTACCTGTTTCTACCATCCTTTTTGCTTTTTCTATAACAAGTTCAGCCACTCTAACATGATTATAGGCAGGTAAGTCAAAAGTAGAGCTAAAAACCTCGCCTTTAACACATCTTTGCATATCTGTAACTTCTTCAGGACGCTCATCTACTAAAAGTACAATCAAATGAGCCTCCGGATGATTTTTAGCAATAGCGGTAGCTAGTTCTTTCATTAACTCAGTTTTACCAGTTCTTGGAGGTGCTACTATTAAGCTTCTTTGACCTTTTCCTATAGGGGCAAACAGATCAAGCATTCTGCCTGTTAATTTTAAAGGATCATATTCTAATTTGATTTTTTCAGTTGGAAAAATTGGAGTAAGATTGTCAAATAAAGGTCTTTCTCTAGCTTCTTTTAATGGAAGATAGTTGATTGCTTCAATTTTTAATAAAGCATAGTATTTTTCTTGATCTTTTGGCTCTCTAACTTGACCAGTAACTATATCTCCTACACGCAGAGCAAATTTGCGAATTTGTGAGTTTGATACATAAGCATCATTTACACTATCGCTTAAATTTGAGTCCATTCCACGTAAGAATCCATAACCTTCAGGCGAAATTTCTAAAATTCCTGTAAAGAGTATAAAGCCACCTTTTTTGGTTTGTGCTTTTAGAATTTCAAAAATAAGATCTTGTCTTCTAAATTCTCTTGGATTTTCTATTTCTGCTTCATTTGCTATTTTTACTAAGCTTTCTAAATCAAGCAACTTTAAATCTTCTATTTTATAACCTTCAACAGGAATGTGTGTTCTTTGGTGTTGTTTCTTTTCTTTTGTATTTTCCATATATCCTCATAAAATGTAGAAAATGTAGTTTTTGTTTTAGTTTATTCAAAAAAGATTTTATTAAAAAAAATACTTTTTTGTCAAATTTTGGAAATTATAATATAGCTTTGTAAATAATTTTTAAAATTGAAAGTTTGAAAAAATGATAAAATATTGTAAAAACTTATAAAGAAAGTATAAAATGAGATGTAAGCATTGCCAATTAAGCTTTAAACAAGAACAAATGATAGAAAAAAATGGAAATTATTTTTGTTGTAAAGGCTGTGAAAGTGTATATGAAATTTTACAAGAGAATAATTTGGAGGAATTTTATGAAAAACTTGGTAATCAAACTTTAACCCCAATAACAATAGAATATAGTATTAAAGACTATGAAAAATACATACAAAAAACAAAAGAAGGCTTTAGTGAGGTTTTTTTACT
This sequence comes from Campylobacter sp. RKI_CA19_01122, assembly GCF_025771325.1. NCBI lineage: Bacteria > Pseudomonadati > Campylobacterota > Epsilonproteobacteria > Campylobacterales > Campylobacteraceae > Campylobacter > Campylobacter sp. RKI_CA19_01122. The sequence goes on from NZ_JAKMPZ010000012.1 coordinate 7,629, forward strand.
GATAGAAGAAATTCATTGTGCGGCCTGTGTTTGGCTTAATGAAAAAATTCTCATTAAAAGCGAAGGAGTGATAGAAGTTGATATTAATTCTATTACCCATAAAGCTAGAATTGTTTTTGATGAAAAAAGTATTAATCTAGTAAAAATTATCCAAAATATAGAAAGCATAGGCTATAAAGCTAGTGTGTATTTACCTACAAAAAATGAACAAAGAGCAACTCAAACCAAAAGAGATTTTTATGCGAAATTAATAGTTGCTATAGCTTGCGTAATGAATATCATGTGGATATCTGTAGCTAAATATGCTGGGTTTTTTAGTGGTATGGAAGCTGATATTAAAGATATTTTACATTTTGCTGAATTTTTACTTTGTACTCCTGTACTTTTTTACACAGGCTCGATTTTTTATAAAAATGCCTATTATGCTTTGAAATTTAAAAATGTTAATATGGATACTCTAGTAATTAGTGGAGCAAGTTTAGCTTATATATATTCAGTGTGGGCAATGTTTTCAAGAGCTTCACAGGTATATTTTGACTCTGTGGCGATGATTATTTGTTTTGTTTTTATAGGAAAGTATTTAGAGCTTTTAAGTAAGAAAAAAGCCCTTGATACGCTCGATCATTTGAGATCATTTTTAGGTAATGAAGTAAGGGTATTAAAAAATGATAAAATAGAAAATATTGATGTAGAAGAGGTGCAAATAGGAGATATTATAGAGTTAAAAGAAGGCGATAGGGTTTTAATAGATGGAGTGTGTATTAGCGGTAATATTAGTTTAGATATGTCTAGTTTAAACGGAGAGAGCTTACCACTTGATGTGCAAAAAGATGATATGATTTATTCTGCTTCTTTAGTTTTAAGCGGGAATGCTTTATATAAAGCAAACACACTTTATAAGGATTCTAAATTAGCTAGGATTATTAATTTACTTGAAAACTCCAGTTCAAAAAAAGCCAAAATAGAAAAAATGGTACAACAGGTGAGTAAGTATTTTTCGCCTATTATTTTAATTTGTGCTTTGTTGTGCTTTGTTTTTACTTTTTTTGTACTAAATTTAGGTTTTGAAGAAGCCATGATACGCATGGTTTCTGTACTAATCATAGCTTGTCCATGCGCTTTGGCTTTAGCTACGCCGGTGAGTTCTTTAGTAGCAATTAGTGCTGGTTTGAAGGAAAAAATTTTATTTAAAGAAGCAGGTGTTGTGGAAGATTTGAGTAAGTGCAATGTGACTGTATTTGATAAAACAGGGGTTTTAACAAAGGCTAGTTTAGAAGTTAAAAAAAGCTTTTTAGATGAAAGGTTGGATAAAAATGAATTATTAAATTTCTTACATTTAACTAACCACCCAGTGGCTAAAAGTATTTTAAAATTTTTAGATAGAAAAATAGATAGTAGAATAGAATTTGAAAAAGTTCAAAATTTTCAAGCAAGAGGCTATAAAGCCTTTTTAGGCAAAGATGAATTTTTGGGAGGGAATGAGAAATTTTTTAAAGAAAATCATATACAAGTGCAAGAATTTCAAACTACGCATTTTATATTTGCTAAAAATAAAACTATATTAGCAGTTTTTGAATTAGAAGATAGTATGAGAGAAAGCTCTGAAGAGTTGATTGAATTTATGAAAGAATGTAAAATGCAAATTTATATATTAAGTGGCGATAATTTAAATGCTGTAAGTAAGGTGGCTGAAAAATTAAAAATAAATAATTTCAAAGCTTCATGTATGCCAGAAGATAAGATGCAAACAATAGCTAGGTTAAATCAAATAGGTAAAGTTTTAATGGTAGGAGATGGAGTAAATGATGCTTTAGCACTTTCTTATGCAGGTGTTGGAGTTTCTTTAAAAGAAGGTTCTGAGCTTGCTATGGAAAATAGTGATATTATATTGTTAAAAAACGACTTAAAAAGCTTGCAAAAGGCTATACAAATAGCTAAAAAAACTTATCAAATTATTAAACAAAATTTAGCTTTTTCTTTATTTTATAATGCCTTGAGCATGCCTTTAGCTTTTTTTGGTTTGATTAATCCTTTAATTGCAGCTTTATCGATGTCTTTTAGTAGTATAATAGTGATTTTAAATGCTTTAAGGATTAAAAAATGAATGGTGTTTTAATGATGATGATAGGTGTTTCTATGGTTGCTTTATTTTTGGCAATTTGTGCTTTACTTTGGGGGATCAAAAATAAGCAATTTGACGATGATTATAAATTTACTATTTTAAATGATAGCGAAGAAGCTTTAAATGATGCAGTAATTTTGGAAAAAAGAAAAAAAGAAGCTTTGGAAAAGAAAAATCAAGAAAAACAGCCATAAAGGCTGTCAAATTATTTTTTTAAACTCTCGATGTATTCCTCAATTGCTTTAAAATCTGCTTCTGTTAAACCTTTAAGGTTAATCTTCATGATTGCACCTTGGCCATAAGCATTTCTTTTACCTGCTGCATAATCTTTCATGTATTGTAATCTTTCAGCTGCAGTTAAAGTATTTAAAGCAGGAACTTTGTTAAGATAAACTTTATCTGCTTTAGCACCATGACATACTGCACATTTTTTATAAAGTGTAGCACCATCCGCAGCAAAAGCTGAAACACTAAGACATGCCAAAGCTGATAAAACAAGTAGCTTTTTCATTGTATCACTCCTATATAAATTGAAAATAAAATGTTTTTAATTATATGCTTTTTTTATTTAAAGTCGCTTAAAAAACTTTTTTACTTGATAAATTATAAAATCTTAAAAAAAATTCATTATAATTTTTTTTATGAAAACAAAGGCGTTATTTTTAGATAGAGATGGAATTATAAATATAGATAAAAAATATGTTCATAAGATTAGTGATTTTGAATTTTGTGATGGTATTTTTGAACTTTGTGATTTTTTTCAAAAGCAAAATTTTTTAATTTTTATAGCTACTAATCAATCAGGTATTGCAAGGGCTTATTATAATGAAAAAGATTTTGAAATTTTAAGCTCGTATATGCTAGGTGAATTTTTAAAAAAAGGCATTAAAATAGAAAAAATTTATCACTGCCCTCATTTAGAAAATTGTGAATGCCGTAAGCCAAAACCCGGCATGCTTTTAAAAGCACAAAAAGAATTTAATATAGATTTTTCACAATCTTTTTTTATAGGAGATAATTTAAGCGACATGCAAGCTGGAATTAATGCTGGTATAAAAAATCTATTTTTGATTAATGAAAATTATAATGATGGTAAAAATTATAAGGTCTTTAAAAATTTAAAAGAACTTTTGTATTATTTAAAGGATAGGAAATGAAAATTGTGATAACAGGTGGAGCAGGTTTTATAGGCTCTGCTCTTGCTCTAGAACTTCAGGATAAACATGAGGTTTTGATTGTGGATAAAATGCGATCAAGTGCTACTTTTGAAAATGGAAATTTAGAAAGTTTTGGTCATTTTAAGAATATTTTAGATTTTGAAGGTGAGCTTTATGTGGGCGATATTAATGATGAAAAAACTTTAAAAGTTATAAAAGCTTTTAAACCTGATGTGATCTTTCATAAGGCTGCAATTTCAGATACAACTGTTTATGATCAAAACAAAGTTTTAAAGACCAATTTAAACACTTTTAAAGATTTTATAGAACTTGCTTTGGAGCTTAATGCAAAACTAATCTATGCAAGTTCAGCCTCAGTTTATGGAGATGCTCCAAGCCCGCAAACTGTAAATTTAAGTGAAGCCCCTAAAAACCCTTATGCATTTTCAAAATTAATGATGGATAAATTAGCAAAAAAATATTTTGATAAAATGCATATAGTTGGGCTTAGATATTTTAATGTATATGGCAAGGGAGAATTTTTTAAAAATAGCACTGCTTCTATGATTTTGCAATTTGGACATCAAATTTTAGCGGGTAAAAGTCCGCGTTTGTTTGAAGGAAGTGATCAAATTTATCGTGATTTTGTGTATATTAAAGATGTTGTGAGTGCAAATTTACAAGCTTTAGAAGCAAAAAGTGGAATTTATAATGTAGCTACAGGTAAAGCAAGAACTTTTCAAGATATAGTAGATATTTTGCAAAAAGAATTAAACACTAATTATCCTTGTGAGTATATTCCTAATCCTTACAAAAATGCTTATCAATTCCATACTCAAGCAAAATTAGATGAGAGTTTTTCATATAAAGCTAAATTTAGTCTTGAAGAGGGAGTAAAAGATTATTTAGATGAAATTAAAAGGCTTTATGAAAAGGAAGTAAATGCTTGATTTTTTAAGTTCTAAAAAGCCAAAAATTTTAGTTGTTGGGGATTTTATGGTGGATCATTATATATGGTGTGATTGTACTAGAATTTCCCCAGAAGCTCCTGTAATGGTGATGAAATCACAAAAAGAAGATAAAAGACTAGGTGGAGCTGGTAATGTGTATGCAAATTTAAAAAGTCTTGGCGCTGAGGTTTTTGCTCTAGGACTTGTGGGTGATGATGAGAGCGGGAGGTTTTTAAAAGAGAATTTAAATGCAAAATTATTAGTAGAAAAGGATAGAAAAACTCCTCTTAAGAGTAGGATTTTATCACATTCTCAGCAAGTTTTAAGATTTGATGATGAGAATGATTTTAACACTAAATTAGAAGATGAAATTATTCAAGAGTATAAAAAAATCGCAAAAGATTATGATGCAATTATTTTGAGTGATTATGCTAAAGGAGTTTTAACTTCAAAAGTAACAAAAGTTTTGATAGAGCATGCAAATACTTTAAATTTACCTATTTTGATTGATCCAAAAGGAAGCGATTTTAGCAAATATCAAAATGCAACCTTGTTAACTCCAAATAAAAAAGAAGCTATTCAAGCTTTAGGTGTAGAAAAAATTGATAATTTGGAAAAAGCTTTAAAAAAATTAAAAGATGATTTAAATTTAGCTTATTCTATTATAACTTTATCCGAAGAAGGAATAGCACTTTTTGATGAGAAATTACATATTATTCCCGCAAAAGCTTTGGAAGTTTATGATGTAACAGGAGCTGGAGATAGTGTTATAGCTATGCTTGCTTATGCTTTAGCCTTAAAAGTTGATATCGTAAAAGCATGTGAGTTAGCAAATGATGCAGCAGCTGTTGTGGTAGCAAAAGTAGGAAGTGTGAGTGTAAGTTTAGAAGAGATTAAAAATCTAAAAAAAGCTTCTTTTGAAGATAAAATTAAAAGCAAAGAAGAGCTTGCGAAGTTGATACAAAATCAAAAAGTAGTTTTTACCAATGGATGTTTTGATATTATGCATTATGGTCATATAAAATACCTTGAAAAAGCTAAAAAACTAGGAGATATCTTAGTTGTAGGTTTAAATTCAGATGAAAGTGTAAAAAGACTAAAAGGAAACTCAAGACCTATAAATTTAGAATTCCAACGCGCATGTATGCTTGCGAGTATGTATTTTGTAGATTATGTAGTGATTTTTAATGAAGATACTCCTTATGAACTGATAGAGTTTTTAAAGCCTGATGTACTAGTTAAAGGAGCTGATTATAAAGGCAAAGAATTAGTGGGTTCAAATTTAGTAAAAAAAGTAGAATTAATTGACTTTGAAGATGGATTTAGTACTACTAATATAATTAATAGGATTGCAAATGATAAATAAAATTGAAAAGGAATTTATTCAACATCAAAAAACTTTAGAGCAAAGTTTGAATTTAAAAGAGCAAATTGTTGCAGTTGCTCAAGAATTAAAAGTGTGCTTGAAAAGTGGTGGGAAAATTTTAATTTGTGGAAATGGTGGAAGCGCTGCAGATAGCCAACATTTTGCAGCTGAACTTAGTGGAAGATATAAAAAAGAAAGAAAGGCTTTAGCTGCTATTGCTCTAAGCACTGATACTTCTGCTTTAAGTGCTATAGGAAATGACTATGGTTTTGAATTTGTTTTTTCAAGACAAGTTGAAGCTTTAGCTAGCAATAATGATGTATTGATTGGAATTTCTACTAGTGGAAAAAGCCCAAATGTGATCAAAGCTTTTGAAAAGGCCAAAGAAATTGGCACTAAATGTATAGGGCTTAGTGGAAAAGGTGGTGGAACGATGAATGTATTATGTGAGCATAATATAGTCATTCCAAGCGATGATACGGCTAGAATTCAAGAAATGCATATTTTAATCATACACTGCTTGTGTGATCTAATAGAAGAAGAATATTAAGTTTGGGTTATTTTCCCAAACTTAAATAATATTCAATTTGATCTTTTTGTAAAATTCTAATTAAATTTGTACTTCCTGCAACACCTACTGGAAATCCTGCAGTAAGGGTATAAACCCCATCTTTTTGCATAAGACCTTTTTCAACTCCAAGTTTTACAGAATTACTTAAAAGCTCTGTTAAATTTTCATGTTTTTCTATCAATATAGCAGGTTGAACTCCCCAGACTATACTTAAAAAATTTAAAGCTTTTTTGGAATGAGTAATAGCTATGATATCCATTTTTGGACGATACCTTGCTGTTTTAACCGCAGAAGCACCACTGCTTGTAATGGTAAAAATTGCATTTGCATTTAAATCAGTAGCTAGTTGTGTGCTTGATTTGGCAATGATATCAGTTTCGTTAAAACATTTAAAATTTTCAAATTTTTCATAAGGATAGTTTTTTTCTGTTTCTATAATGGTTTGAGTCATAATATCAACCGCATTTGCCGGATCAATCCCCACTGCACTTTCTTCGCTAAGCATAACCGCATCAGTGCCATCAAGTACAGCATTAGCAACATCTGAAATTTCAGCTCTTGTGGCAGTTTTGGATTTTGCAAGCGAAAAAAGCATTTGAGTGGCAGTGATTACAGGTTTATTGGCTTCATTAGCTTTTTTAATGATGAGTTTTTGTATATTTGGCACTCTATAATAAGGCACTTCAATGCCTAAATCTCCTCTTGCTACCATTATACCATCGCTGCTATTTATAATTTCATCGATATTTTCAACAGCATCAAATTTTTCTATTTTTGCAAAAATAGCAATTTTGGCATTATTTTCATCAAGTATTTTTTTAACTTCATCAATATCATGAGCATTTTGCACAAAAGATATAGCTAAAAAATCAACATCGTTTTTAATGCCCCATGCAAGATCGTCTTTATCTTTTTGAGTTATAACATCGATATTGATTTTTGTATTTGGAAAATTAATTCCTTTATTTGAACTAAGCACCCCGTTATTTTCTACTTGGGTTTGGATAAAATCTTTTTCAACTTGTATAACTTTAGTTTTAATAGAGCCATCACAAAGATAGATGTATTCTCCCACTTTTAGCATAGAAAGAATTTCAGGATGATTAATACAGACTTTATAATGTTCATTAGAAAGTTTTTCGCCTTCAAAAGTATCTTTGTAGAAGTCTAGTCTATCTCCACTTTTTAACTCAAAAGCTTCTGGAATTTTTAAGGTTCTAATTTTTGGCCCGCTAATATCTTGTAAAATTCCAATCCTTGCATTAAGTTCAGCTGCTACTTTTCTAATGGTGGCTAGATTTTGACTATGATATTCATGAGTTCCATGTGAGAAATTTAAGCGAAAAACATTCACTCCATTAATAATCATTTGTCTTATTGTAGTTTCATTTTCACTTGCTGGCCCAATTGTTGCGACTATTTTTGTTTTTTTTAACATTTCCTATCCTTTTTATAGCAGTTCGCTAGTAAATAAATCTTCATTAAAATTAGCACCCAAGTATTGACAAATAAGTTTTGCATCTCTATAACCATTACCAAGACAACTCGTAGCACCTGGGCTTGGTGTCATATTAAAAATTATACCCGGAATTTCAGTGATGCTAGCCTCTCCAAGCATTAATTCTCCTGCTTTTTTATCAAGCACTTGAGGTCGCACTCCTCCAAAATTTTTAGCATAGTAAATATCATCTGTTTTTAAACTAGGAACTATTTTTTTAGCATCTTTTACAAAAAGTTTTTTGTTGATATAAGGAATTTCAAATAAATAATTATAAAGAATATAATTTCTAATAGTAGAATCTTTAAAAAGATTAAAACAAATTTTAATTACATTCATATCAAGATTAAGTGTTTTAAAAAATTCAGGTAAAGATTTAAAGCCATGGTATCTTTCTAGCATAGGAATAACTAAAGCAGTAGGACCAAAACGGGTGTTCATGTTAGCTAGTAAATCAGGATCGCCATGTAATGCAGCAAATGGGAGTTTTGGATTTTGCACCATATAAACCTTACCATTTAAAATTTTTCTTTTTGCCATGTAAAAACTTCCTGCAACAGGAAAGCAAGATTTGTCTAAACCTATACCCATTTTATGTGCTAAAAATAACGAGTGTGCGCCTGCATTGACAATAATAGATTTCGCGCTATATTCTTTAAAATCTCTTGTTTTTATATAAAAAATATCATCTTTTTTTTCTATAAACACAACTTCTTGATTGTAAGCAACATGAGTATCTTTACCTTGTTTGCAAGCTTGCTCTATGAGATTTTGACTCATAAGTCCAAAATCTACTGTGGTATAAATTTCACCTTCTTCTACACCCATAGCTACTATATTATCCGCCCTATCATTGACACCATCTTCACCTAAAACAACATTTGGTTCTATTTGTTTGATTTCATTTTTTGTGTAAAATTTAATATAAGGATATAATTCTTTAAATTCTTCATATCTATTTTTCATATATTCACATTCTTTTTCCCCAACTGCAAGTGCAAGTTTTTGGTGTGAATACATGAATTTATTTTGTGCTTTTTGCAAGAGCCCATATTTTACAATCATATCTGCTGTTTTTTTAACTTTTTTTGCTTTTTCCAAGGTATAGTTAGTTTCTATATCACCGCAGTGGATGGTTTGTGAATTACTTGTGCTGTGACTATTTAATGTTGCAGCGTTATTGTATTTTTCTAATAATGCAATACTTTTAATATCAGTATATCTTGCTAATTCGTAAAATGCTGCAGCACCAGAAATCCCACCGCCAATCACCACGGCATCAAAGTGTTTTCGATCCATTATCATCAATTCCTTTTGTGTATGTTTGATTTTGCTAATAATATCAAAATATAGTTGTTTTGAGTTTAAATAAAGCTTATAATTGAAAAGCCAAAGATATGGTTAATCTTTTAAAGTATAAAATTTTCACAAACAGCTTTTTTCATACCTCTAAAAATCAAAAATTTATCATAAATTGCATAATCAAAAAAATTTGCAAGAAATTGCCCATCGCCACCTGTAAAATATAACTTTTTATCATATGCACTATCTTTTATAAGTAAATATATACTTTTAAAAACTCCATAACTTAAGGCATCAATAGTTCTTTGGGGAAAGGCATCAAAGTTTATTTGAGTGTTAAGTTCGTGTTTTAAGCGAGAAGAAATACTAGCAAAAGATTTTTTGTAGCTTTCAATACCAGGCAGGATAAATCCTCCAAGATGGATTGAATTTGAAACAATATCCACAGTTATTGCAGAGCCAGCATCAACTACTACCCCATCTTCTATGGTATAGCAAGCTGCTATTCTATCAACTCCTAAATTCTTATAAATAGTATCAAAATTAAAATATGGAGCAAGGTTAATAAATAAAGGATTTTGCTTTAATCTTTGCTCTAAATTTGGATTAACATTGATGTAAAACACTTTTTGTGTCGGCTCATACTGTAAAAATTGTTCTATGCTCATAGAATGAAATTTTTGCTCATTTAAAAAACTTGCAGTTGTATTACCAATATCACACAAAAGCATAACTTTGAATTCCTTTGGTGAATAAATATTCTTTTGCTTTTGAGCAAATTAGAGACTGATGAAAAATAAAATGATTTTTAAATTTTAAATTTAAAATTTGACTTATGTTTTGAAAAATATTTTCAAATTCTAAACCATCTTTTTTTAAAATCTTACTTTTTGCAAAAGAAAATAAAAATAAACAATATTGTTTTTTTGTATTTTCTCCATAAAAGCAAATTAGTTTTTTCTTTTTGCTAAAAGCATGGATATCCAAAGAATTAATATTTTTTAAAATAATTCCATGTTTAATAAGAATATCGCTTAGTTCTTGATTCATTTTAATTTAATTGTAAAACTTTATTGTGATAGAAAAATTTACCATTAGCCATAAAACTTTTTTTATCAATAGCTTCATTTAATTTATATACGGTAAAATCTTTCAGATTTGTATTTAATTTAATTAAATAGCCAGTTTTTTCAAATATATACAAAGAATCATTATATAATGTGCTTTTGGAAAATAAAGCAAATTGAAATTTTATTTCATCAATTTTTCTAAGATTATAATCATTTTTGATAACTCTTCCATCTTTTGTTAATATAAAAATTTCTTTATCATTAATATTTACCTCTTTAATGTTTTCGTTTAAGTATAAAGTTCTATTTGGTGTTACAACGATGATTTTTTGTGCTGTTGCGGCAACCATTGTATCGTTTTTAACATGAAGATAGATGATATTGTTAAAAAATTCTTCACTACTTACTAAAATTTCTTTACTAACTTTTAGTGTACTTTTGTTAAGTATGGCTAATTTTCCATTAAGCATAGGGTATATGATAATGGTATTTAAAAAATAAGGATTAGCATAGCGACTATCTTGAGCATAAGCAGTGCCTAAATTTTGTAGCATTCTTATACCAAGATTTTTATTAGCATACACTAAAGTATTACTTGCTAAAATCAAAGCTATATCATCCCCGTCTACATTAGCACTTACTACACTTTCGTTAAATTTATGAGAAAATAATTCTTCACCTTGTAAATTTAAAATTTTAAAATTCCCATCATTATCGGCTATAAGAATTTCTTCTTGACGGATATTTAAAATATTATAGTTTTTATCTATTTTTAAAGCAGTAATATTTCCTTTATTGTCTATGAAAGTATTATTATTTAACTGAGCAATGTTGTTGTTAAAATTAACTATTTTTCCATTAATATTTTTAGAATTATAAGGAAGTTGTTCTAATTGTGTTGGTTGATAGTATTCCCTTTTAGTGCCACAAGCACTAAAAAATATTAAAGTAATAATAAATAAATAAAAATGCTTCATTTTGTTCCTTGATAGTGTTTTAAGCTTGTGATGATTTGCCATAAAGGAGAATTTATAGGTATTTTATTAAATTCAACATCTGCGTTTTTAAAATCATTTTGTTTTAAAAATTCAAAACCTATTAATAGAGTATTATAATCTTTTAGAAAATCTGATTTTTGATTATTTTGGGCAAGCACTATTTGTTTTAACAAAGGATCTATATTAAGACTCAAGGTTTGATTAAGATCTTGATTATTTTGACCCATAATATATATGGTGTATAAATTTGCATTTTTTTGCTTTAATTCCTCAATTAATTTTTGATCTGAAGGATTTTTTAACAGATTATTAAAAATGATATTACTTTCTTGGATATTTTTTTCTTGTTTTATATTATAAATATAACTTCCACTAAAATAAAGAACTAAAAGAGTAATAAGAGCAATAAAATAATATTTGTATTTTCTTATAAAGCGTTCTGATTTGATAAAATTTTCCATCATTTGCTCTTGAGAGCTTAATTCTTCTTTTACTGCTTTCAAATTTTCTTTTAAAGCCATATTTTTCCTTTATTAATATAAAAAATGTTATTTTGTAATTTTAAAGTCTATAATTGTAACATATAAAAATGAAAAAATAAATTATTTTATGTTATAATTTTCAATCTAAACCAAAGAGTTTTATAAAATTAAAATTAAGGTAAATGATGCAAATTGATGATAAATTATTAACTAAACTTGAAAAGCTAAGTGCTCTAAAAATAGCAGATGAAAAAAGACAAGAATTAGAAGAACAATTAAGTCAAATTGTTAATTTTGTAGAAAAATTAGATGAATTAAAACTTGATGATATAGAAGCCATGACTAGCACAACAAATGGTGGAACCTTATTGAGAAATGATGAGAGTAAAAAATCTGATGTGATAGATACGATAAGTAAGCATGCTCCAAATTCTCAAGATGGATTTTTTATAGTCCCTAAAATAATTGAATAAAATATTTGGAGTTTAGCGTAGATGGAAAATTTTTCGTGGTTTGATGTTTTTGTTTTAGGTTTGACTGTAATTTTAGGCTTAAAAGGCTTGGTAAGTGGCTTATTTAAAGAAATTTTTGGTTTATTGGGTATAGTTGGTGGGGTTTTACTTGCTTCAAGATATGCTAAAGAGGTAGCAGAGATTATCAATAATAATTTTTATGCAATTGAAAATGAAAATCTTGCTATTTTTGCAGGTTTTTTAGTTTTGTTAATCGTGATATGGATAGCATGTATGGCCTTGGGAAATATATTATCAAAAATGTTTAGCATGAGTGGTCTTGGTTTTATAGATCGTATAGGTGGATTTTTATTTGGAAGTGCTAAAATATTTTTAATTTTTGCAATTTTAGTTGCTTGTATTAATAATATAGAATTTTTAAATTCAAGTTTAGAAAAATATGCAAACAATAGTCATACTTTAAATTTACTTAGAAAAACAGGTGAATTTATAATGAATACTGATTTTACTCAAAATAGTTTAGAAAAAATAGAAGAAAGAATTAAAGATTCTAATATAAGTCTAAATTCGGAGGTAAATAATGCAAATTGAAAATATAGAATATGATGTTTTACTTGAGCGCTTTAAGAAGACACTTAAGGATAATGGCTTAAAATATACCAAACAAAGAGAAGTGCTTTTGAAAACTTTATATAATAGTGATATGCATTATACCCCAGAAAGTTTGTATGTGGAAATCAAGCAAAAAAATCCTGAATTAAATGTAGGAATTGCTACAGTTTATAGAACTTTAAATTTATTAGAAGAATCGGGCATGGCTACTTCTATATCTTTTGGAGCTTCAGGGAAGAAATTTGAACTTGCAAATAAACCTCATCATGATCATTTAATTTGTAAAAGTTGTGGAGAAATAGTTGAATTTGAAAATTCTATTATTGAGCAGCAACAAATGTTAATAGCAAAAGAATATAATTTTAAATTAACAGGGCATTTAATGCAACTTTATGGGTTATGTCCGCAATGTAGTAAAAAATAAAGGTAAAATTAATGTTTGATAATATTTTAGAACAACAAAAAATTCAAAAAGCACAAGAATTAAAAAAGCTAGGAATTAATCCATATCCACATTTTTTGAAAAAAGAAATGAGTATAGTTGAATATAAAAATAAATTTGCATACATTAAAGATACGGAAAATCAGCGTGATGAAAAAGTATATGGAGTGTTAGCAGGAAGATTAAAACTTCTTAGAATAGCTGGTAAATCGGTATTTGCCAATATAGAAGATGAGCAAGATAATATTCAAATTTATTTTAATCAAAATATTTTAGGGGAAGAATACTTTGCTATTTTAAAAAAATATCTTGAAGTAGGAGATATTGTTTTGGTTAAAGGTTTTCCTTTTATGACTAAAACAGGAGAATTTAGTCTTCATGTTGAGCAAATTCAAATAGCTACAAAAGCCATAGCGCCTTTACCGGAAAAATATCATGGGCTTACTGACATTGAGCAAAGATATAGAAAAAGATACCTTGATATGATCATGAATAGTGAAGTAAGAAAAGATTTTATTTTGCGTTCTAAAATTGTTTCTTACATTAGATCTTTTTTTGATAATAAAGGATTTTTAGAGGTTGAAACACCAATGATGCATCCTATTGCAGGAGGAGCAAATGCAAAGCCTTTTGTGACTTATCATAATGCTTTAGGCGTGGAAAGATTTTTAAGAATTGCTCCAGAATTATATCTAAAGCGTTTGATTGTAGGTGGTTTTGAGGCAGTTTATGAGATTAATAGATGTTTTAGAAATGAAGGAATGGATTTAACACATAATCCTGAATTTACTACAATCGAGTTTTATTGGGCTTATCACAATTATCATGATTTAATGGATTTAACAGAAGAGCTTTTTGCTATGCTTTTGGATAAATTAAATTTAGATAAAAAGCTCGAATTTGATGAAAAAATAATTGATTTTTCTAAACCATTTGAAAGAATTACTTATAAAGATGCTTTGAAAAAATATGGCGGTTTAGATGATGAGCTTATTAATAATAAAGAATTAATTTTAGAAAAATTAAAAAAAGATGGTTTTGAAGCCAATGAAAAATTGGAATTAGGTCATTTGCAAGCTGAACTTTTTGATAATTATGTTGAAGATAAGTTGATTAATCCCACTTTTGTAATAGATTTTCCTATTTCTATAAGTCCTTTGTCTAGAAGAAGTGATAAGGATAAGGATATTGCTGAAAGATTTGAATTGTTTATCGCGGGTAGAGAGATTGCTAATGGATTTAATGAGCTTAATGATCCGCTAGATCAATATGAGAGATTCTTAAAGCAAATTGAAGCTAAAAATGCAGGTGATGAGGAAGCATGTGAAATGGATGAAGATTTTGTTAATGCATTGGGCTATGCTATGGCACCAACTGCAGGTCAAGGCATAGGAATAGATAGGCTAGTTATGCTTTTAATTAATAAAAAATCAATTCGTGATGTAGTGCTTTTCCCAGCTATGAGGCCACTTAAAAATGAGGTAAAAGGAGAGTAAATGTTGGAAAATTTTGATAAAGAAATTTTTGATTTAACCCAAAAGGAGCTAGCAAGACAATGCGATGGTCTTGAAATGATAGCAAGTGAGAATTTCACTATACCAGAAGTAATGGAAGTAATGGGGAGTATTTTAACAAATAAATATGCAGAAGGCTATCCTGGTAAAAGATATTATGGTGGATGCGAATTTGTTGATGAAATTGAGACAATTGCTATAGAAAGATGTAAAAAACTTTTTAATTGTAATTTTGCCAATGTACAGCCTAATTCAGGTTCTCAAGCAAATCAAGGTGTATACATGGCATTGTTAAATCCTGGTGATAGAATTTTGGGTATGGATTTAAGTCACGGAGGACATTTAACTCACGGTTCTAAAGTAAGTTCTTCTGGAAAAGTTTATGAAAGTTTTTTTTATGGGGTAGAGCTTGATGGGAGAATTAATTATGATAAAGTTAGAGAGATAGCAAAAGAAGTTAAGCCAAAACTTATTGTTTGTGGTGCTAGTGCTTATCCTAGAGTGATTGATTTTGCTAAATTTAGAGAAATAGCAGATGAGGTTGGCGCATATTTATTTGCTGATGTTGCGCATATTGCAGGATTGGTTGTAGCAGGTGAGCATCCTAGCCCGTTTCCTTATGCTCATGTTGTAAGCTCTACAACACATAAAACTTTAAGAGGTCCAAGAGGCGGGATTATTATGAGTAACGATGAAGAAATTGCCAAAAAAATCAATTCTGCAATTTTTCCGGGTATTCAAGGTGGTCCATTAATGCATGTAATTGCCGCCAAAGCTGTTGGATTTAAATATAACTTAAGTGATGAGTGGAAAATTTATGCTAAGCAAATCATTAAAAATACTGCTACCCTGGCTCAAGTTCTAATAGATAGAAAATATGATTTAGTTAGCGGTGGTACTGATAATCATTTAATTTTATTAAGCTTTTTAAATAAAGATTTTAGTGGTAAAGATGCGGATTTAGCTTTAGAAAGAGCAGGTATTACAGCAAATAAAAATACGGTTCCAGGGGAAACTAGAAGTCCATTTGTAACGAGTGGTTTAAGACTTGGAACGGCAGCTTTAACAGCAAGAGGTTTTAAAGAGGAGCAAATTGCTATTGTTGCAAATTATATAGCTGATATTTTAGATGATATACAAAATACAAAACTACAAGAAGAGATTAAAGTTAAACTGAAAAATTTGGCAAGTAATTTTATTATTTATGAAAGGGCTTTATTTTGATTACAACTATGGATTTGGCTTTAATTAAAATGGTTACAAGCCATTATTATATTAAGCGTAATGCTATAATTAACAAATATGAGCATAAAGGTAGAATTTTTTTTGATAAATTCGAAAAAGTAAATGCTCCTTTGACAGCTAATGTTATACAAGAACATATGGAAAAAAAGATTATTGTAGCACACTCTTTGATTAATAGTTTTGATAAGGTTGAAAATATTGTATTTGATTACAATGGTTTTAACGCAGAGCGTTTTTGGCATAGAGCACAGCTTGTTTTAAGGGAAGAAGGTTTTATAAATTTTACTGCCTATAAAACAAGAACTAACAATCACTTGCACTTGTATATCCATAAAGGACATACTACTTTTAACGAAGCATGCTCTTTGGGATCAAAATTATCTTTGCTTTTTTCTCAAAAAATGCCTGTAGAGTGGAAAGTTTTTCCTAGTATGGATATACCTAAGGAATTTAATATTTTAACTTTACCTTATGAGGTTTATCAAAAAGAGCGTGGCGCTTCTTGGTCTAAACATATGTAATTTTTGAAAGGATGAAAAATGGAAGAAAACAACAAAAATGAGTTTGATGATATTATCTTGCAAAAAAGCAATAAAAGTGAAAAACTTAAAAAAATTTTACTCAGATCGATTATTTTAATTATTGTGTTTTTGGTAGTAATGATAGCAATGAAGTTAATTAATGATCCAGGCGAGGAAAAATCACTACAAATGCCATCAGAGCCGCAAGAGCAAGCTTCTTATGAAAATAATTTTAATTCTTTGCCTATTACGGATAATACTAAAGAAGAGGATGAATTTGAAGCTTTAGCTAGAAAACTGAAAGAAGAAAGTTCATTGGCTGATGCAAATAATACCATAGAGGAAAAACAGGAAATTCCAAGCAATAGTGTATTAGATCAAATTACATCAACAGAACCAAAAGAAGAGCCAGCTAAGGTGGAAGAAAAACAAGAAGAGATTAAGCCTGTAGAAAAATCTATAGAAAAACCAATTCAAAAACCTTCTGAAAAATCAAAAACTAATGTTGTTGAAAAGCCAAAAACCCCAGAGCAAAGCAATGCAAATGAATTGTTTGAGAGTATAAAAACCACAAGTATTCAAACACAACTTCCTGCAGGTGCTTATATTCAAGTTTTTTCTTTAAATAGTCTTGATCCTAAATCAAAAGAATTAAATATACTTAAAGAAAATGGATATGAATATAAAATTTACAAAACAACAGTAAATGGCAAAGAACTTACAAAAGTTTTAGTTGGGCCTTATAAAGAAAGCGAATTAAAAGCTGAATTGGAAAAGGTGCGTTCTAAAATCGCAAAAGGTGCTTTTACTTTTAGAGTAAAATGAAAATTTTCACAGTTATAGGTGATCCTATTGTGCATTCTAAATCTCCAAGAATGCACAATAATGCTTTACAAGTTCTTAAAAAAGACGCAGTATATACAAGATACCATTTAAAAAATAAAGCAAAATTAAAAGAAATTGTTCAAAAATTTGATGGAGCAAATATTACTATACCTTTTAAAGAAGAAGCGTATAAAATTGCAGATTTTTGTGATGAAAGTGTTAAGCAAATAGGATCTGCCAATACTTTAATAAACAAAGATGGTAAAATTTATGCTTGCAATACAGATTATTTGGGATTTTTAAAAGCAATTGAAAATTTTTTTTCTATTAAAAATGCTTTGATTTTAGGTGCTGGTGGCACCGCTAAAGCTTTAGCTTATGCTTTAAAATCTATAAATATTGAAGTTGCAATAGCAAATCGCTCTAGTGTTAGATTTAAAAATTTAAATAATTATCCATGTTTTTTATATGATCAACTTGATTTAAATACACAATTTGATTTGATAATAAATACGACTAGTGCAGGTTTACATGATGAAAGTTTACCTTGCGAAGAAAGGATTTTAAAAAATATTTTTCAAAAAACTAAGTATGCTTTTGATGTTATTTATAGTAGAGAAACATCTTTTTTAAAGTTGGCACGAGAAAATGGATTAAAAATAAAAGATGGCACGCAAATGCTTTTATGGCAAGGTGTTTTTGCTTTTGAGCTATTTTTAGAGTGTCAAAAAACAGAAGAAATTTATAAAGCCATGGAGATGGCTTTAAAACTTCCTTAGTGACTAAACCAAGATTTGATTTTATCAAACAAGCTTTCTTGTTCTATAAAAGCTTCCTCATTTTCTAAGCCAAAGCTTTTTTCAAGTTGCAATAGTAGATTTTTTTGTTCATCAGTAAGTGTTTTTGGAAATTTTATTTCAATTTGTACAATATGCGAACCAAGTTTTCCATTGTGAATATTTTTAACACCTTCATTAGCTAATTCAAATTTTTGTTTATCTTTTGCACCCACTGGAAGTTTAAGATCAGCTTCTCCTCTTATGGTGGAAATTTTAATTGTCTTTCCAAGAGCAGCTTGGGTAAAAAATACAGGTACTATGGTATATATATCATCATCATGTCTAATAAATTTATTATCATCTTCTACAACGATTTTGATATACAAATCACCTCTTTGAGAAGAATTTGGAAGCTCATTTGCTTTGTTTTGCACTCTAAGACTCATACCATTATCAATACCTTCTGGTATATCAAGTTCTATATGATCTTTTATTTCTTCATAACCATTTCCATGGCATGTCTTACACTTATTTTTTATTATTTTCCCACTGCCCTTGCAATGATCACAAGTTTGTACAAAAGTCATAAAACCTTGTCTAACACCAACTTGTCCTTTTCCTCCACAATGAGAACAAGTATCTTCTTTTCCATTTTCTGATCCACTACCATTGCATATTTTACAAAATGTTTTATAGGTAAAATCAATTTCTTTTTTGCAGCCAAAAACAGCCTCTTTGAAGCTAATCTTTACCGCTATTTTTAAATCATGTGAATATTTATTTTCCCTTTCTTTTTTACGCGTTGAGTTTCCAAAACCAAATCCATCTCCAAAAAAACTTGAAAATATATCCCCTAAATCAACATCTCCAAAACCACCAAAACCACCGGCCTGTCCTTTTAATCCTTCTTTGCCGTATCTATCGTATATACTTCGCTTTTCATCATTACTAAGTACTTCATAAGCTTCATTGACAAGTTTAAATTTTTCTTCAGCTTCTTTATCTCCTTGATTTCTATCAGGATGATATTTTAATGCCATTTTTCTATAAGCTTTTTTTATAGTTTCTTTATCTGAAGTTTGAGAAATTTCTAATATTTCATAATAATTAAGTTCCACTTTTTTCCTCTCTTGAAAAATTAATATTATAATTTTAGCAAAAAAATAAATGAATAGTTAAATTATGTGTTATAATATTAAGTTTGTAACATATTTTCACTAATAAGGGGTAGAGATGATTAATGTTTTAATGATCGAAGATGATCCAGATTTTGCAGAGTTTTTAGCAGAATATTTGGCCCAATTTAATATCAAAGTTACTAATTATGAAGATCCGTATTTGGGAATGAGTGCTGGTATAAAAAATTATGATTGTTTAATTCTTGATTTAACTTTACCTGGACTTGATGGTCTTGAAGTTTGTCGCGAAATAAGAGAAAAATATAGTATTCCTATTATTATTTCTTCAGCTAGAAGCGATTTAAGTGATAAAATTGTAGGACTTCAAATAGGTGCGGATGATTATCTACCAAAGCCTTACGATCCTAAAGAAATGCATGCAAGAATTATGAGTTTAATCCGTCGTTCAAAACGCGTAAATGAAACTCCTGAAAAAATAATCAATTCAGCTTTTAAAATTGATGAAAAAAGACATGAGATTAGTTACAATGAAGAGGTTTTAATTTTAACTCCTGCTGAATATGAAATTTTAAGTTATATGATAAGACAACATGGATTTTCAGTTAGCAGAGAGCAGCTTGTGTATCACTGCAAAAGCTTAAAAGATAAAGATTCTAAAAGTTTAGATGTAATTATTGGTAGGCTTAGAACTAAGATCGGCGATAGTTCGAAGGCACCAAAGCATATTTTTTCAGTTAGAGGGATAGGATATAAATTAATAGGATGAAAGTAACTATTAATCTTAAGATTACCGTTCTTTTTGCAACGGCTTTTTTGTTTGTTTGTGCTTTGTTTGTGCTCTTGGGTAAGGTTCAGGTTGATTCTTATTTAACCAATGAGCAAAATAGACAAAAAGAAATTGTAGAAAAAATTATATATAATTTAGAAAGAAAAGAAGGTTTTTCAATTCATGATTATCTTCTTTCTAAGTCTTTTAAAATAGTTGAAAATGAACGCAGTGCAAAACATATAGTTGCAAAAGGTGAAAAGGTGCTTAAGGTTAATTCTGCTTACGGTAGTTTTTCTTCTATTATTTACCATAATCAAATTTTTTTTTATGTTGAACAAGTTAATTTAAAGCAGCTTTATGAGCTAAATGCATCTACGCGTTTAGAGTATTTATTTTTACTAAGTTTCTTTTTTAGTTTGATTTTGATTATATTTTTATATTTTTCTGTTTTAAGATCTTTAATGCCTTTAAAAATTTTAAAAAAGAAAATTAAAAATATTAGTACTGGAAAAATAGAACCTTTATCCGAATATTCACAAATTAATGATGAGATTTCAGAAATTTCTTTTGAATTTGACCATGCTATTAATAAAATACAAGAATTAGTAAAATCAAGACAATTTTTTTTAAGAATGATTATGCATGAACTTAAAACACCTATTGGAAAAGGTAGGATAGTTTGTGAGATGCTAGACAATCAAAAACAAAAAGACCGCTTAGTAGCGATTTTTGAAAGACTTGAATTATTGATTGATGAATTTGGTAAAATTGAAAAAGTTTTATCTAGAAATTGCCAACTAAATTTGCAAACTTATCATTTGAGCCTAATTTTAGAGCAGGCTGAAGATTATCTCATGAGAGATGATTTTTATCAAAAAGTTAAGATTTCTTACAAAGAAGATACTATGATTGTTGCTGATTTAGAACTTTTTTCCTTAATGCTTAAAAATTTGATTGATAATGCTATTAAATATTCTGACGATAAAGCTTGTGAGATTATATGTTCAGGGGACTATGTAATTGTTAGAAATAAAGGGGTTCAACTTAAAAAAACTTTTGATTATTATTTGAAACCTTTTGTAAGAGAACAAAATACTCAAGTTGAAGGTATGGGATTAGGGCTTTATATTATCAATAATATTTGCAATCTTCATGGTTATAATTTAACTTATAGTTATGAAGATGGTTATCATATTTTTAAGATTGTTTTTTCAAGGTTAAAATGACTTGAAAGATTTAGAAAAATTTAATGAATTGGTAAATGCATTTTCTGCATTGCCTACTATCGGTAAAAAGTCCGCATTAAGACTTGCTTATCATGTTTGTATAAAAGATCCTTTGCTAGGTTCTAAACTTGCTTATAGTATTGAAGAATCCATTAGAGGGATTAAAAAATGTATACAATGCGGGGCTTTAAGTGAAAATGAATTATGTGAAGTTTGTTCTGATATAGAAAGAAATAATAATATTATTTGTATAGTGCAAGATCCTAAAGATATATTAATTTTAGAAGATAGTAAAAGCTATGATGGGCTTTATTTTGTACTAGAAAATACCAACGAAGAAAATATTACTAAATTAAGAGTAATGATTGAAAACAAAAATACTAAAGAAATTTTTTTCGCTTTTACTCAAGGCTTAAATTCAGATGCTGTAGTTTTTTTTATAGAGGAAAAATTAAAGGATTTAAATTTGAGTTTTTCCCAAATAGCCCAAGGTATTCCAAGCGGTGTTAGTTTGGAAAATGTCGATTTTATATCTTTACATAAGGCTATTAATCATAGAACTAAACTTGATTGATATATTTTTTAAGTAAAATTATCCATTCATTTTTGCTAATGTCATTTATAATTTCATCGGCAAAATCACAATTTTTAACTCTATTTTTGGTAAAAAGTAAAATTTTATTTTGTGAATTTTGTATTTTATATTCATGTAGTATTTGACTAAAATATAAAATATCGAACTTTATGACTTCATAATCAACCAAAATTAATCTAAAATTTAACTTTAAAGCGTTCTTAAAATCACTTAGGCTATCTACAATTTGATTATTTGAGCAAAATTGATTGGTTATATTTAAAATTAGATTATTTTCAAAACTAGAAGATTTAAAAATCAATACATTGTATAAATTTGCTATTTGATAACTTTCTTCTTTAAAATTTGTACTTAAAAAACTGATAAGATCTTTGACATTGACATCTACAAATGTGTAGTTTAGCGTATTTTTTATTTTCTTCTTTGAAATAATAAAGGAATATTTTTTCTCTACTTTTTGAAAATCATCAAAAATTTCACTACTAATGCCTATATCTAATAAAATACATTGTAATAAAAAATTTTCAATCATATCATCATTTACAATGCATGCGTGGATATTCTTAAAAATAATATTTTTTGTTTTTGTACTTATTTGATATTTTTTTAAAATCGGCTTTAGTGTAATGGAATTTTCTAATCGCATATAGTTAAAACTTTGAATAAGATATTGCAAGTTTTTTTGTAAAAGTTTGTTTTGTATTTTTTGATCTTGCAATTGTTTTTGCGTTAGCTCAAATGATGTTTTTAATTTTTCTTTTAGATCTATTAAAGAGGTTGAACTTGATATTTTTAAAAATTTTTCTATTTCTTGAATAATGATATTATCTTTTTTAAATTTTTGATTTTTTATGATTAAATAAATACATGTAGCGGTAAATATTAAAATACTAATAGAGGTATAAATATAGAATAATTTTTGATCAATTGGATATAAAAAATAATAATTTAAAAAACATAAAATCAAAGTTAAAGAACTAATAAATAATATCATAAATTTTCCTTGATTAATTTAGCTATCTTTGCATTGGAAAGTGATTTTAATTCATCAAAACTAGCTTTGCTAATCTCATCAAAACTACCATAATAATCTAAAAATTTTTTAATATATCCTTGGGAAATTCCAAGTTGTATTAACCTAGAACTTTGCAAATCTTGTTTTCTTTTTGTTTTTTGATGAAAACTAATTGCAAAGCGATGTGCCTCATCGCGTAATTTTTGCAAAAATTGTAATTTTTTATCATCGGTAGAAAGTTGAATTTTACCTTCTTGGGTATAAATTTTATCTTTCGCACCTCCTTTTGCCCTATAAGCTTTTGTATCTATTTTTTCTTTAGAAATCGCTAAAATATCTACATTTGCCCCAGAACTTTTGATGATATCATTGGCTAGTTTTAATAAAGCATCTCCCCCATCAATTAACCATAAATCAGGCGGAGGATTTTTATCAAAGGATAAAGCTCTTTTGCTAAGGATTTGAAGCATTTGATCATAATCATTTTTATAAGATAAATGATAGTGTCTATAAGAGCTTTTATCAAATTTCCCATCTTTGAAGGCTACTAAAGCACCAACATTTGCCTCACCTTGCATATGAGAATTGTCAAAAATTTCTATACAATTAGGATAATTTTGTAAGTTAAAAAATTCTTTTAGTTCTTTTAAAAATAAATAATTATCACTTTTTAAGTGTTTTTGTATGTTTATTTTTGCATTTTCTAATGCAAGTTCGCACAAAGCTTTTTTTTCACCAAGTTTTGGAGCCTTAAGGTGAAATTTTCTAGAAAATCTCTCACTAAGTAAATTTTGCAAAAGGTTCATATCTTCAAATTCTTCATGCGTATAAATTCGGGTTGAATTTATTGGACTATCTTGGGTATAATTTTCTAATATGTATTGCTTATATACCGCATTTAAGTCAAATTCATCTTGATGATTTAGGGTTAGCACTTTATGGTTTGAGCTAATTATCCTACCATTATTTATAACAAAACGTACCATAGAGAGTATATTTGCTTCATGATATATGGCAAAAACATCAAAATCTTCTAATTTTGCAAGGTCTATTTGTATTTTTACGCTTAAATCTTCTATTGTTTTGATTTGATCCCTTATAATAGCCGCTTCTTCGTAGTTTTCATTTTTTGCATATTCAAGCATTTTATTTTCTAAATTTTTTGTTAAAGATAAGGGATTTAAAAGAGCTTGAGTAGCATTTTGGATAATTTTTTCATAATCTTGTTTGGAAATTTTTTGCTCACATGGACCTTTACAACGCTTGATTTGATAAAAAAGACAAAGTTCTTTACAAGATTTTTTTTGTCTTAGTTCAAAAGATAAATATAAAGCATTTAAAAGCTCTTTTGCTCCTTTAAAAAATGGACCAAAATATTTTATTTTATTTTTTTTGATAATTTTTCTTGTAATTTCAAATCTAGGAAAATCTTCATTTAAATCTATATAAATATAAGGGTAGGTTTTATCATCTCTTAATAATATATTGTATTTTGGGTGTAATTGTTTTATAAAAGAATTTTCTAGTATTAAAGCATCAGCCTCGCTTTTTGTGGTAATAAATTCTAAATGATGTGTTTGGCTAATCATCTTTTGAATTCTTAAACTATTGCTAAGATTTGGGCAAAGATTTGGAGTGAAATTAAAATAACTTCTAACGCGGTTTTTTAAATTCTTGGCTTTACCTACATATAAAAGCTTACCTTGTATATCAAAATACTGATACACGCCAGGTAAATTAGGTAAGGTTTTGAGTTCATTTTCAAGCATTTTTTATAAGCTTTCGTAGTTCTTCAAATTTATTATATAAAATAGGATTTTCAAAATGGTTTTTAAAATTTCCATTAGAAAGTTCTAGATGAGTTTTTTTATGTGCGCTAAAAGTATTGTTTTTGGATATAAAGTTTTTGTCGCTAAGTATTTTTATATTTTCCACTTTTGCAAAATTACTCATTGGCTTAGCTAAAATATAGTTTTTTATGAGACTTTTAATCATTTTTTTGGTATTATCGTGATTAAGCTCCATATATGCAATGTGGTGTTTAACTAAAATAATCAAAGTATTATTTTTTATAAAGAGTTTAGTAATCATTTGTTGGTGATTATGGTTAAACAGTTTTAAAAACTCTTTATATTGCAAAAGTGCTTTTAAAGGTCTATAATGTTTATATTTTTCAGAATTAGCAAATATATCAATAACATCACAACTTGTTTTAATATCATTTTTAACTTCCATTTAATTATTGTAACATTTTTTTTATTAATATTTTTAAGTGCATGTGGTTATAAAGCTGCTCCATTTTATGAAATAAAAGATAATAATGGCAGCGTAAAGGAAATAAAAAAATTCCAATCTTTGGAGAGTGAAATATGAGTAGAATACTTTTTTTACTTTGTTTTAGTATTAGCTTTTTATTAGCAGGTCAAACTCATGAGTTAAATTTGGCTTTTAGTGCTTTGGGTATAGGTGTTTTAATAATTTTTGTATTGGGGTATTATTTTATAGCAGCAGAAGAAAAATATCATATCAACAAAACTAAGCCTGCTTTGTTTATAGGAACATTTTCTTTTATTGTCATTGGTATATATATGGTAGTAAATGATTTAGACACGCAAATACTTGAAGAAAGTGTTAATCATCTTATCTTGGAAATCGCACAAATTGTGTTTTTCTTAATAGCAGCAATGACTTTTATAGAAGCATTAATAGAAAGATCGGTTTTTGAAACTTTAAAATATAAGCTTGTAAGCAAGGGTTATACTTATAGAAAATTATTTTGGCTAACAGGAATTTTGGCTTTTTTTATCTCTCCGATTGCAGATAATCTTACCACAGCTTTGATTTTATCTACTGTGCTTTTAACTATAGATAAACATAATAAAGAATTTTTAATCCCAGGTGCTATAAATATTGTAGTAGCAGCTAATGCTGGTGGAGCTTGGTCGCCATTTGGTGATATTACTACTTTGATGGTTTGGACGGCAAAAAAAGCTACTTTTTTTGAATTTTTTGCTCTTTTTCCTGCTTCTTTTATTGGATGGTTTCTTACGGCTTATTTGCTATCGCGTTATGTGTCTGATGTTGAGCCAAATTTTCATAAAGATAATCTAGAAAAAGTTGAAATTAAGCCGGGTGGTAAAGTATTTATTGTGCTTGGTTTTTTAACTATCGCTTTAGCAGTTTTTATCCATAGTATTTGCGATTTACCTGCAATGTGGGGTATGATTTTTGGTCTTTCTTTGCTCAGCTTATATATGTATTTTTTCAATAGAAAACAAGGTAAAAAAGATTTGAATATTTTTCATTATATGACGCGTATTGAAATGGATACTTTATTATTTTTCTTTGGAATTTTATCTGCTGTGGGCGCTTTACATTTTGTTGGATGGCTTGCTTATGCTTCCGATCTTTATACAAAATTTGGAGCTACTAGTATTAATATAGGCGTAGGTTTTTTATCTGCTATTGTAGATAATGTTCCGGTTATGAGTGCGGTATTAAAAGCTAATCCAAGTATGGATGATACTCAATGGCTTTTAGTAACTCTTACAGCAGGAATTGGAGGATCATTAATAAGCTTTGGCTCAGCAGCTGGTGTGGGGGTAATGGGAAAAATGAAGGGAATTTATACTTTTAATTCTCATTTAAAATATGCATGGACGATTTTAGTTGGATATATAGTATCTATTATAGTTTGGTATGTACAATTTCAATTGTTAAATTTATAAAGGAGTTAGATGAAAAAAGCAGATATTTTGGTTTTGGACTTTGGTTCGCAATATACACAGCTCATTGCAAGAAGATTAAGAGAGCAGGGCGTATATGCAGAAATTTTACCTTTTAATGTAAGTTTAGATGAAATTAAAATTAAAGAGCCTAAGGGTATTATTTTAAGCGGTGGACCGGCTAGTGTATATGCAAATGATGCTTATTTTTGTGATAAAGGTGTTTTTGATTTAAATATACCAGTTTTAGGAATTTGTTATGGTATGCAACTTATGGCACATCATTTTGGTGCAAATGTAGCTCCAGCAGGTCATAAAGAATATGGCAAAGCAACTATAGATATTCAAAATGATAGTGACTTGTTTAAAAATTTACCTAAAAAACAAACGGTATGGATGAGTCATTCTGATAAGGTAGAAAATTTACCACAAGGTTTTGAGGTTTTAGCAACAAGCGAAAATAGTCCTTTTTGTGTATTTGGAGATGAAAAGCGTAAATTTTTTGCTTTACAATTTCACCCTGAAGTTCAACATAGTGAGTTTGGAAAAAGCATCTTAAAAAATTTCGCTAAGTATGCATGTAATTGTGATAGTATATGGAATATGGGATCTTTTGCAAAAACTCAAGCGCAAAAAATTAAAGAAGAGGTAGGTAATGATAAGGTATTATGTGCTGTTAGTGGTGGGGTTGATAGCAGTGTAGTGGCTGCATTACTAGCAAGTGCGATAAAAGATCAAGTGGTAGTAGTATTTGTTGATAATGGTCTTTTAAGAAGCGGTGAAAAAGAGCAAGTTGAATATATGTTTAGACATACTTTAGGTATTGATCTAATTAGTATTGATGCTAGGGAGATTTTCTTAAGTCGCTTAGCAGGTGTTAGGGATCCTGAACAAAAGAGAAAAATTATAGGAAATACCTTTATAGAAGTTTTTGAAGAAGAAGCTAAAAAACATAAAGATGTAAAATATTTAGCACAAGGAACTTTATATACTGATATTATTGAAAGTTCGGTTGTAGGGGCTAGTAAAACCATAAAATCTCATCATAATGTGGGTGGGTTACCTGAAAAGATGAATTTAAAACTTATTGAACCTCTAAAAGAAATTTTTAAAGATGAGGTAAGAGCTTTAGGAATAGAACTTGGCTTGAGTAAAGATGTAGTTTATCGTCATCCTTTTCCGGGACCAGGGCTTGCTATACGCATTATGGGTGAAGTAAATGAGCCTAGTTTGGAGCTTTTGAGAAAAGCTGATGTGATTTTGATTGAAGAATTAAAAAGCAGTGGTTGGTATGATAAAACATGGCAGGCTTTTTGCGTGCTTTTAAATGTGCAAAGTGTTGGCGTAATGGGTGATAATAGGACTTATGATAATGCAGTTTGTGTGCGTGTGGTGAATGCAAGTGATGGTATGACAGCTACTTTTTCTCATTTACCTTATGAGTTACTAGAAAATATTTCACGCCGTATTATTAATGAAGTAGAAGGAATTAATCGTGTGGTGTATGATATTTCTAGTAAGCCACCAGCGACTATTGAATGGGAATAGTTATTTAGTGCAAAAATAAACAAAAGCAGGAGGGAGATTTTGCCAAATGATAGGTGAAATTTCTACCTTGCTAAAAGTAGTAAAAAGTTTTTTCTTAAAAGCTCTTCCTTTTGGCGTGGGCAGTATATATGCAAATGTTGCAAAGCAACCATTTTCCTCTAAAACCTCATGAATGGACTTTAATAATAAATCTTGTTCTTTGGAATTTAATAAAGCCCAAGGAATTCCAGAAATAATTAAGTCTGCGTTGTTGATTGCTCTTTTTTCTAACATATCAGGTAAAAATTCTGCTGATCTAATTTCTAAATCTATATTTTTTATATTTTGTTGTAGTTTTTTTGCCATATGTGGATTAATTTCAACTGCAAAAAATCTTGCATCATGATTTTTTTGCTTAAGGATATATTTGGTAAAACTTCCTGTTCCAGGTCCTATTTCAATAATATTTTTTGCATGTTGGACATGAGAGGTTATGAGTTTGCTTAGTTTTTTTGAGCTTGCACAAAATGCTCCTGTTTGCTTTGGATTTTTAAAGTATTGATATAAAAACATAGATTAAATACCTAAGATAGTTATTTTTAATAAATTTTAAAATATTATTGTAAATTTATGAAAACAAAGTTAAAATAAGAATTTAATTTTTCTTTAGATCAAGGATTTGGATATGCATGGAAAAATAATGGTTTATGTGGATGGTACTGGAAGAGGAACAGTAATTAATCTTGCAAAAACATTTTTTGAATTTAATAAACATGCTTGGCACGATAAAAGAAGCATGCCAACGGTTGGTATGTTTGTTGAGTTTAGATCCGATGGAAAGCATATTACAGATTTAAGACCTTCTAAATTTCAAGAATTTGGAGATAATGATTTTATCAAAGAAAGAGATTTTTGGAAAACAGATAGTGATGATGAATTGGAGGATTTAAGACTAACAAGGCGTGATGCTTATGTTCAAGAGCTTTATAGAGAAACCGATTATGATAATCTTGATAAGATTACTCTAAATTTGACTATCCCACAAGCCATTCAAAGGTATTTTTATAATGAAACACTATCAATCAATGCTGTGAAAGATATTAATACAGATGAGGTGCCATATATTATAGATTTTTTTGCTATGAAGCGTTTTTTACATAAAGCTTTGGATACTTTGCTTTTTTCAGATAATACCATTAACCAAGCTGACTTTTCTGCTATGAAAAATATTATAGTACATCTTGAAATGGCTTATAAAGATATGAAAGATAAGCAAAAACATATCAACATGGAGCGTTTGTATGATGAGGTCTTTTTGTCTCATCAATGTCATTACCAAGCACTTCTTGCTTCGATCGACAATAGGAAAAATAGAAAATTAGCACTTGATCGCCAAATGAGTACTTTGATTACAGATATTAAATCAAAACAAGCGAGAATAGAAACAGAAAGTGGCAAAAAACGACAAGAATTTGAAGAAATGATACAAAGTAAAAAACAAAAGCTTGTTGAAATAAAAAATGAAGTAGATTATTTTACAAAAAGCATTGAAAAATTAGAGGCAATGAGAAAGTCTTTCTATGAAAAAAATCTTACCATTTTTAATAATAGTTTTAATATGGCTAGAGAGAAACTTTTTGAGAAAATTAAACAAGGTTTAAATATATGTGCTACAAAATTAGATATAGAAATTTGGAAAAAATCTTTAAAATCAACAAGTATAAAAAATTCTTATTTTAAAACTGCAAGCGAAATTTCTTTCTGCACTCTTTCTTTTGCTGAACTTTATTTAAATAGATTAAATAAACATGCACTAAATCCAAATGATCAATTATTGCTTTCTTATGTTAAAAAAGTAAGAAAAGAATGTGAAAAAAGTTTTTTAATAGTTACTTCCAATCCTGATTTATATGTTAATATGAAAATCCAAATTTTTGCAATGAATCCTTATTATGTTGTTAAGCATGCACCTAAAAAAGTAAATTATCAAGGATTGATGAAAAATACTGAATTTGATATAGTTTATGTAGATGAAAAAACTATTTGGGCATCTGTTGCTGATGTTATTTTAGAAGGAAAGTATTTTTTAAAAAAGGACTCCAAAACTAAATTCAAAATTTTATAAAAATCCTTTTAAACCCTATTTTTAAGTTTTCTTAGTTATAATTAGAATGCCTAAATGGTTCGATATGGTATTAAAGAGGATCCAACACATTAATTATAAGCTGTGATGTGTGATTTACCGTGTTCTGTGACTTCGTTTGAGTTTTGAAAAAAAGCGAGAAGCTGCAGCCTTTAAAAATCACCTAATGGCATACTTTGACTTTTTGAGGGTCAGACACTTATACTCCGGCCATTTGGGTTTTGATATTTTAAGGAAAATAATGAAAATTTTAATATTAGGAAGCGGTGCTAGGGAATATTCTATCGCTTTGGCTCTTCAAAAAACAAATGATAATTTGGAATTTTATTTTGCACCAGGAAATGGTGCTACCGCTAAAATAGGAACAAATCTTAATATGAAAGATCCTAAGGTTATTACAGCTTATGCAAAGGCATCTGAGATTGATCTTTGTATAGTTGGAAGTGAAAATTTTCTAGCAGAGGGTATAGTAGATCTTTTTAAAGAAAATAATATTGCTATTTTTGGTCCTACTAAAGCTGCTGCTATGCTTGAAGCTTCAAAATCTTATATGAAGAGTTTTTTAAAAAAATATAAAATTAAAACAGCTAAATTTTTAAATACAACAGATTATGAGAAAGCTAAGAAATTTATTATGAGTTTAACTCCTCCTATAGTGGTAAAAGCAGATGGTTTGTGTGCGGGCAAAGGTGTGATTATTGCTCAAAGCCATGAAGAAGCTTTAGAGGCTACTAAAAATATGCTTAGCGGAGAGAGTTTTGGTGAAGCTGGTAAGATTGTTGTTATAGAAGAATATCTCAACGGATTTGAATTAAGTGTATTTGCAGTTTGTGATGGAGATGATTTTATGTTGTTACCTGCTGCACAAGATCATAAAAGATTACTGGATAATGATAAGGGACCAAACACAGGAGGAATGGGTGCATATGCTCCAAGTATTTTAGCAAGTGAAAATTTATTAGAGCAAGTAAAAAAAGATATAGTAGTACCAACTCTTAAAGGTATGAAAGAAGAGGGTACTGAATTTGTTGGAGTGTTGTTTATAGGTTTGATGGTTGTAAATAATAAACCTTATGTTTTAGAATACAATGTGCGTTTTGGTGATCCTGAGTGCGAAGTTTTGATGCCTTTGATAGAAAATCCTTTGGATTTATTTTTAGCATGTGTGAATAAAAATCTTGCAAATACTCGTATAAAAATCAAAGATGAATTTGCAGTAGGTGTGGTTTGTGCAAGTAAAAACTATCCTTATAAAGATTCTCCAAAAGCATTAATTGATATAGGAGAAATTCCGCAAAATTCTCATATTTCTTATGCTGGAGTAATTTTAGAAAATAACAAACTATATGCTAGTGGTGGTCGTGTATTGGTTTGTGTAGGAACTGGAAAAAGTATTGAAGAAGCGCAAAAAAACGCTTATATGCTTTGTGATAATGTTCATTTTAAAGGAAAACAACATAGAAAAGATATTGCTTTTCAGGTTCTTAAATGAGTGTAAATCAAGAATTATTTGACAAACTAGAAAAAGAAGAGCTAAAAATAGCAAGTTTTAAAAAAAGAT
Organism: Campylobacter sp. RKI_CA19_01122; assembly: GCF_025771325.1. NCBI lineage: Bacteria > Pseudomonadati > Campylobacterota > Epsilonproteobacteria > Campylobacterales > Campylobacteraceae > Campylobacter > Campylobacter sp. RKI_CA19_01122. The sequence goes on from NZ_JAKMPZ010000012.1 coordinate 39,256, forward strand.
TTTTAGCTTATATTGTTGATAGTTTTGTGATTTTAGCTATTGTGAGTATTATTTTATTTGATAAGATTAGTTCTATGCAAACTTATGATGAAATTCACAATCTTTTAATACGTTTTGCTGGTGGAACTTTAATTTTGCAATTTACATATCATAGTCTATTTACATATTTATATGGTGCAACTTTAGGAAAAATGCTTTTGAAGATTATGGTTATTGATCAAAACTTATTAGATAAACCAAATTTCATTCAAAGTGCTTTAAGAGCAGGTGTAAGGCAAATTAGTGATATGTTGTATGGTTTGGGTTTTGCTTGGGCTTTAAGCAATATCGTTTTAAAAACTTGGCATGATTATGCGGCCAAAACAGTGGTGATAGATCTTGCGTAAAATATTACTTTCTTTGGCTTGCATAGGAAGTTTATATGCTTCCAAAGTAGATATTTATGCTTTGGATGTTGTCAAAAAAAATGATATCATAGAGGCAAAAAATAATGTAGTTGTGGTATCTGATTTTTATTTGATAACTGCAAGCGAGGCTAAATTTAATGAAACAACAAAAGATTTGGAGCTTTTTGGAGATGTTAATATCTTAAGGGGGCAAAAAGAAAGAACTAATTCTACTTATACGAAGATTAACTTAAAAAATAACACTACAGCTTTTAAAAATTTATTTTTTTCAAATAATGATTTGGAGGTTTGGCTACAATGTCATCAAGCTAAAATTGATGACAAATTTGTAATGAGTAAAAAGTCTGTTGTATCTAGTTGTAATGTTGAAAATCCTGATTGGGAAATTCGTTTTGATGAAGGCAAATTAAACAAAGAGAGTAATTTTTTACATCTTTATAATGCAAGATTATATGTAAAAAATGTTCCGGTGATGTATTTACCTTATTTTGGTTTTAGTGTAGATACTAAAAGAAAAAGCGGATTGTTAATTCCCCAAGTAGTTTTAAAACAAAGTGAAGGGCTATATTATAATCAGCCAATTTATTATGTTATTGATGATAATGTGGACATTCAATTTGAACCTCAGATTAGAACAAAAAGAGGTTATGGCTTATACTCAACTTTAAGATTTATTGATACCCCTTATTCTCAAGGTGAAATTAGCGGTGGTATTTTTGGCGAAAAATCAAGTTATAAAAGAGAAGAAAATTTAAAAAATAAAGAACACTATGGTTTAGAGGTTAAATATTCAAATGAATCTTTATTTAAAAGTCTTTTAGGTGAAGAATTTCAAGAGGGTTTATGGGTTGATGCTACTTATTTAAATGATGTTGATTATATGAATTTAAGTTCTAGCGCAAAAACCGAAGCTTCTTTAGTTACTTCTAAAATAAATTATTTTTTATCAGATGATGATAATTATTATGGTGCTTATGCAAAGTATTATATAGACACTTCTAAAATTAGCAATAAAGATACTTTACAAGAATATCCATCTTTTCAATATCATAGATATTTAAATGGATTTTTTGATAATTATATACAATATAGCTTGGATGCTTCTTTTCATAGGTATTATAGACATACGGGTATTTATGCTAAAACTTTAGATTTTGATTTACCTTTAATTTATCATACGAGTTTTTTTGATGATTTTTTAAATTTTGCGTTCACAGAAAGGATATATGCAAATTTTGTAGATTATTCTAATACAGATGTTAAAAATCAAGAACATTTATTTAGAAATTCTCATAATTTTTCTTTATATACAGATCTTTCAAAGCCATATGAAAATTTTTATCATACTCTATATTTAGGGGTTAATTATTTTCTACCTGGAGCTAAATCGGGTGAAATCACTGAAGATTTTGTAGAGTTAAAAAATGATCCTGAGCAACTTAATTTTTCAATGTATCAGTATTTTTATAATACTTTAGGCAAAAAAAAATTATATCATAACTTGAAGGTTAAATACTTTACTAAAGAAGGTAGCTTTGGTGCTTTTGATAATGTTGTAGAATATTTTTACAATGATTATATAAGTTTAAGAAATGAAGCTGAATATTCTGGAGTTGATAATCGTTTTGATAAGGTTTTTAGTGAAGCTTTGTTTGATTATGGTGAATGGAAGATTAGTTTAAACCATGCTTATAGAATGTATGAAAATGAAAAATATAATTTTATAGGAACTAAAGCCCAATATGATATAAATACTAATTATCAAATTTTTGGCGGATTGTGGTTTGATTTGAACAAAGATCCTGAAAAATGGGAAATAGGTTATACTTATCAAAGAAAATGTTGGAATTATTCTTTGATGTATCGCAAAGATATTTCACCTAAACTTACAAGTGGTGGTATTAGTGCTAAAGATCAAAGTGGTGTATATTTTATGTTTAATTTTTATCCATTAGGCGGGGTATCTTATGATTTTTCTTTAGAGGAAAATGAAAGGTCGATATGATATTTTTTGAAGATGAAAAAGATGCACTTGAGAAATTATATGATATATTACCATTAAACAAACTAAAAGATTATATTATTATTACACCTTCTTTAAAATCGATAGTTTTTGTTGATGCACTAGCACAAAAATTAGAAATTCCATATGATTTTTTATTTACAGAACAAATTAAAGCTCCTAATAATGATGAATGTCAAATAGCTATGATTAGTGAAACAAAGGAGTTGGTTTATAATGAGGCTTTAGTTAAAGCTTTTGATATAAGTTTAGATTATATTTATGGTGAAGCCAATAGAACCTACGAAGAAAAAATTTTAAAAAATGTGTATCGTTATAGAAAAGGAAATCTTTTAAAGGATTTAAAAGGGAGAAATATTTTAATATTGCATGAAGGTTGCGAAAGTGGAATTACTGCTTCTTCATGTATTAAAAGTTTGTTAAAAGAAGAAGTAAATAGTATTGTTTATGCTACTGCTTTAATGCCAAGTGATGTATATGAATATATCGGTGTTTTTGTAGATGAGGTTTATTGTGTGCAAAAAATTGATCATTTTGTGAATATTGAGTTTTATTTTAAAAATAAAACGATTTTGCAAGCTCATGAAATTTTAGATATTTTAGAAGAAAGTAAATATTATCTTCCATTAAAGAGATAAATTTATATCTAAACAATCGGTTGTTTAGATATAAATTTATAGGCAAAACAAAAACAGGCTTTTTAAGTTTTAATTTTTAAAATTTAAAAAGCTTATTTGGTTTTTGCCTATGATGAAAATATTAAAGGAAAAATCATGCGACATGAAATAAATATTAATAATCATCTTGAAATATTTGAGACTAATAAGGTTGCAAAACAAGCAGCAGGTGCAGTTTTAATGCAAGAAAAAAATGCTGTAGTTTTGGCAACTGTTGCTAGAGAAGAAAAAATGGTAGAAGAGGATTTTTTACCTCTTACGGTACAATATATAGAAAAAGCTTATGCAGCAGGAAGAATTCCAGGTGGTTATGTAAAAAGAGAAACTAAACCAGGTGATAATGAAACTTTAAGTGCAAGGATTATAGATAGAAGTTTAAGACCTCTTTTCCCAAAAGGCTATGCCTATCCAACTCAAATTGTAGTAATGGTTCTTTCTGCTGATCCTGAAGTAGATCTGCAAGTGATGAGTTTAAATGCCGCAAGCATTGCTTTATATTTAAGTGATATTCCTATAAAAGCGCCAGTTTGTGGTGTAAGAATAGGTCGTATGAATAATGAATTTGTTTTAAATCCAAGCAATAGTGAATTAAAAAATAGCACCTTAGACCTTTATGTGGCGGGTGTTAAAGATGAGCTTTTAATGATAGAAATGAGAGCTTTAGCAAACAAACAAAATGGTCAACATTATATGAATGAGCTTAATGAGGATGATGTTTTAAAGGCTTTGGAATTTGCAGGTAATGCGATTTTGCGTGGCTCTAATGAATATGAAAGAGTTTTTGCTGCTTATAGAAAAAATTCCAAACTTGAATTTAAAATAGAAACAGATGGTGGCAAAATTGTTGATTTTATTAAAAATTCCTATATCTCAAAGCTTAAAATTGCAATTAACCAAATGGCGAAAAGTGAAAGAGCAAGTGAAATTTCACAAATAGCAAAAGAGATTGAAAATGAAGCTAGTGCTATTGAAAATGAATGGAAAATTGAAGATATTGAGAAAGCTTTATATTTGTGCAAAAGAGAACTTGTTAGAAGTCAAATTCTTAATGAAAATAAAAGGGCGGATGGTAGAGGCTTGAAAGATGTTAGAAAGATAGATATAGAGACAAATATTCTGCCAAATGCACATGGATCGTGTCTTTTTACTAGAGGGCAAACTCAAGCTTTAGTTATAGCTACCTTGGGAAGTGATAATGATGCGCAAATGTCAGATTTACTAACAGAAAAAAATCCTATATGCGAAAAATTTATGGTAAATTATAATTTTCCAGGTTTTTCCGTAGGTGAGGCTACTCCTATAAAAGCTCCAGGTAGAAGAGAGTTAGGGCATGGAAATTTAGCAAAAAGAGCTTTACATCCTAGTATTGATACGGATTATATTCATACTATTCGTTTAGTGTCTGAAATTTTAGAAAGTAATGGTTCTAGTTCTATGGCTACTGTTTGTGGTGGTGCTTTGGCTTTAAGAGCCGCAGGGGTAAAAAGTGAAAAACTAGTGGCAGGTGTGGCAATGGGACTTGTTTTTGAAGATGAAAAATATGCTATTTTAACAGATATTATGGGTCTTGAGGATCATGATGGAGATATGGATTTTAAAGTAGCAGGAAGTTACAAGGGAATCACTGCTTTGCAGATGGATATAAAACTTGGCGGTATAGAGCAACAAGTTTTAAAAGAGGCTTTATATCAAGCAAAAGAAGCTAGGGAGCACATTTTACAATTAATGGAAGAGGCCAATCAAAACATAGTTGTTAATGAAGCAATTTTACCAAAGATTGAAATTTTTAATGTAGATCCAAATAAAATCCCTGATATTATTGGCCAAGGTGGTAAAACTATAAAAGAGATTATAGAAAAATTTGAAGTTAATATTGACTTAGATAGAGATAAAGGTGAGGTTAAAATAGCAGGAATTAATCATGATTTTATTTCTCAAAGCAAAGAATATATATTAAATTTAGTTCGTTCTAAAGGTTCTAATAAAAAGCGCGATAGAAAAGAAGTGCCTAAATTTGATATCGGAGAAGAATTTATAGGAAAAGTTCAAAAAGTTGTAGAATTTGGAGTTTTTGTAGAACTTAGAGATGGCGTAGATGGTTTATTGCATAATTCTAAATTCAAGGAAAAGTTAGAAATTGGTAACGAGGTTAAGGTTAAGGTGGCAGAAATTAAAAATGGAAAAGTGTCATTGGACTTAGCTTAATCGTTTAAATTTAAGCATATTTAAGAATATGCTTAAATTTTTATTTTAGATCTTGACAAAAAAATATTCTTTTGGCATAATTTCATTTTTTGATTGTCTCGTTAGCTCAGCCGGTAGAGCATCTCCCTTTTAAGGAGGGGGCCGTTGGTTCGAAT
>NZ_JAKMPZ010000013.1:0-37903 GCF_025771325.1 Campylobacter sp. RKI_CA19_01122
TTTTTATGATGTAGGTTATGCTTGGTATGAAAAAGCTTCAGGGGATAGATTAACAGATGAGCATTTTTTAGATGCTGTAGGCTTACAAATACTTTATAATAAAGCTAATGAGTATTATATAAAACTTGATGCAGCTAGAGCATTACATCAATATAAATATGATGATGAACATAGAATGAAATTGTATTTAAGTGGAGGGGTGTATTTTTAACTACACCGCTTTTATAATTAAACACCAAAGAAAATTTCAGGTTTTAATCTAAGCATTAAACAATATGCAGCCAAACTAGCTTGCTCTCTTGTATAGTTTCTATTGCCTTGTATATGAATGCATTCTTGTAAAAAGGTTCCATCTTTATACATAGCTCCTATGTAGATGGTGCCTGCTTTGGTATTTTTATCATTTTCTTCTCCAGCTACCCCACTAAGCGCTAAAGCAAAATCACAATTTGTGGTTTTAAAAACCCCTTTTAACATAAAATAAATACAACGATCAGAATATTCCCCAACACTTTCTAAAGTATCATTGCTCACCCCAAGCCAAGAATTTTTTAAACGATTAGAATAAGTGATCAAAGAACCCTCAAACACATTAGAAATTCCTGAATTTTCAGCAAATTTTGAAGCACAAAGTCCTGCGGTGCAACTTTCTGCAAAGGAAATTTTTAAGTTTTTTTCTAAAAGTTTTTTGGCTATAAATTTAATAGGATCATTTCCTAAAAATACTTTTCCTGCAAAAAGTTTGAAAACCCCTTTTAAAAATCCTTCTAGTTTTCCATATTGACTAGCGCTTGCTCTAATGCAAATGAGATTATCTAATAATGCACTTGAGCAAGTTTGAATTTCAAAAGAAGTAGTAAGTGTGCTAAGTAAGATATTTGCACTCATTTCATCTATATCTAAAAGACAAAAATACGCATAGTCAAGTTCAGGATTTTGCAAAATCAAAGGCAATTTTTGCTCTATATTTATATTTAATAAATTAATATGGCATTGTTCAAAAGAACTTAAAAAGGAATTTTTTTCACGCAAAGCTTTTGAAGGTACTAGGGTATCATTTTCTAAGATTAAAACATCATCATTTAAGGTTGCTATGATTTTAGCTATGGTTGCATAGTATTCGCTAATGCTAAAAATGGTTATATAGCTATATTCTTTAGAAAGTTTTTCAAGTAAAAAAGGAAGTTCTTTATCAGGTTTGTTTATAAATTTTAACTCATGAAGCTCTAAAAACTGCTTTTTGTATTCTTCTTGTATATAACGCATATAATTTTCATTAATAATAATTTCATTGCCTATAATGATGATGAGATGTTTCATGATTTTCCTTTTTTTATTGCGATTATAACAAAAAAATAAGTGCAAATTAAAAGTATTTTAAGTAGAATTTACTATTTTTAAATTTTTCAAGGTGGATTATATGGATTATAAAGATACGCTATTGCTTCCAAATACGACTTTTGCAATGCGTGCAAATTTAGCAGAGCTTGAGCCTAAGCGTTTTAGCAAGTGGTTTGAAAACAACTATGCTTATGAAAAAATGAAACAAAAAAGACAAGGAATAAGCGAGAGTTTTACTTTACATGATGGCCCTCCTTATGCTAATGGACATTTGCATATTGGCCATGCTTTAAATAAAATTTTAAAAGATATCATCATTAAAATGCATTATTTTCAAGGTAAAAAAGTGCGTTTTACTCCGGGTTGGGATTGTCATGGTCTACCGATAGAACAGCAAGTTGAAGTTAAACTTAAAGATAAAAAGCAAAGTTTAAGCAAAAAAGAAATTCGTGAGTTTTGCAGAGAGCATGCGAGAGAATTTGTAAATATCCAAAGAGATGAATTTAAGTCTTTGGGTGTGATTGCTGATTGGGATGAGCCATACTTGACTATGAAAAATGCTTTTGAGGCAGATATTTACAAAGCTTTATGTAAAATCGCTAAAAAAGGACTTTTGCTAGAAAGAAGTAAGCCTGTTTTTTGGAGCTGGGCTGCTAAGAGTGCATTAGCAGAAGCTGAAGTAGAGTATGAAGACAAAGAAGATTATTCTATTTTTGTAGCTTTTGAGCTTGATAAAACTTCCCTTGAAAAGCTAGGTGTAAAAAAAGCTAAAGCAGTCATTTGGACTACCACGCCTTGGACTTTACCGGCAAATCAAGCTATATCTTTAAATCCAAATGAAAAATATGTTATCACTGAAGAAGGTTATATTTTTGCTAAAGCCTTGCTTGAAAATATGATTAATAAAAACTTCACTCAAGGAAAAATTCAAAAAGAACTTTTAGGTTCTGAATTTGAAAATTTAAGTGCTATTAATCCACTTAATCAAAGAAAATCCACTCTTATTTTAGGCGATCATGTTTTAATGGAAGGTGGAACAGGGCTTGTACATACTGCACCAGGTCATGGTGAGGATGATTATTATGTGTGCTTAAAATATGGCATTGAAGTGATTATGCCAGTAGATGATGGTGGGTGTTATGATGAAACACTAAGAGCTAAAGGGCTTTTGCCAGAGCATTTATTAAATGAGTTTATAGGACTTCATATTTTTAAAGCAAATGAGCGTATTTTAGAATTGCTTGGCGAAGCTTTGCTTGAAAGTTCTAAATTTATACATTCTTATCCATTTTGTTGGAGAACACATAAACCGGTTATTTATAGAGCTACAAAACAATGGTTTATCTTAATGGATGAGAAAAAATTAGATGGAAAATCTTTAAGAGAGCTGGCACTAGAGCAATTAAATAATGTGAAATTTTACCCAGAAAGTGGGGTAAAAAGACTTAGTTCTATGATAGAAAATCGCCCTGATTGGTGTATATCAAGACAAAGAGATTGGGGTGTGCCTATCGCATTTTTTAGAGATAAAAACACCAAAGAAGTGATTTTTGATGATGATGTTTTAGATCATTTGGTGGGAATTTTTGAAGTAAATGGAGCTGATGCGTGGTGGGATTTAGAAATAAAAGATTTATTACCGCCAAATAGCAAATATGATCCAAATAATTTAGAAAAAGTTTATGATATTTTAGATGTTTGGTTTGATAGTGGTAGTACTTGGGAAGCAGTATTAAACTCAGCAAGATATGATGCAGGAGAATATCAAGCTTCAATGTATCTTGAAGGAAGTGACCAGCACCGTGGATGGTTTCAAAGCTCACTTTTAATTTCTACTGCGATCAATCACAAAACCCCATATAAAAACATACTTACTCATGGCTTTACCGTAGATGAAAAGGGTCAAAAAATGAGTAAATCTAAGGGTAATGTGATTTTACCTCAAAATGTAGCTAAAAATTATGGGGTAGAAATTTTAAGACTTTGGATAATGCTTAGTGATTATTCAACGGACTTAAAAATTTCAGACAATATCTTAAAACAAGTAAGCGAGCAGTATAGAAAGATAAGAAATACTATAAGATTTTTACTTGCAAATACTAATGATATGGAATTTTTAGAAACAAAAAATTTCACACTTTTAGATAAGTGGATTTTAATGCGTGCAAAAGTTGCTTTTGAAGCATGTGAAGCTGCTTTTGAAAAATATGAATTTGCAAAAGGCTTTAGTGTGCTTTTAAATTTCTTAAGTGCGGATTTAAGTGGAATTTATTTAGATGTGTGCAAAGATAGATTATATTGTAATGCAAAAGATGATACAAAAAGAGTAAGCGCGCAAAGTGCTATGGTGTTAATAGCTAGAAAACTTTTTGCGCTTGTAGCTCCAAGTTTAACTTACACTATAGATGAAGCTTTAGAACATGCAAATGTGGCCATTAAAGAAAATGCTAAAGATGTTTTTGATTTGGTATTAAAAAATGGCTTTGATTATGAGTATAAAATCGAAGATGATTTATTTATAAAATCAAGAGAAAAATTCTTTGAGCTTGTAGATGTATTAAAAAAAGACAAAATCATCAAATCAACCTTAGAGTTAAGCTTGCAAACAAGTGCAAATGAGCTTTTGAGTGAAGATATTGAAGAAGTAGCTGATTGGTTTATGGTAAGCTCTATAGAAAGCTTAGATGATAAAGAAGCTTTGAGTGAGTTTAAAATAGATGATCATAGTTTTAAAATCGTGCGTTCTTTATTGCACAAGTGTCCAAGATGTTGGAAATTTTTAGCAAAAGAAGAAGAATGTTTATGTCCAAGATGTAATAGTGTGGAAAAAGCAAAAAATGTTTGAGCAAGCTTTACCTTTTAGCGTGGTAGTGATTACTTTATTGAGCTTTTTATTTATCACGCTTTTTTTGTTTTATTTGGTTAAAAAATTTAAGGATAAATAATGGTAACTTTAAAAGAAGCTTTGAAATTTTCAAATGAAGAATTAGAAAATCTAAAAAAAGAATTAAATGAAAAAGCATATCAGCAAAAGCATTTAGGTGCTTATGTAGAGCAGTTTTTAAATAAAGACTTAAGCACTTCAGGTGCAGGTGTGCCAGTAGCTATAAAAGATAATATTAGTGTAAAAGATTGGGAATTAACTTGCGGTTCTAAAATTTTACAAGGTTATGTGGCTCCTTATGATGCAAGCGCTATTGTAAATTTACGCAAAAATAATTTTGCTCCATTTGGAAGATGCAATATGGATGAGTTTGCTATGGGAAGTACGAGCGCGACTTCTTTTTATGGTAAGACTTTAAACCCACTTGATAATGCTAAAGTCCCAGGTGGAAGTAGCGGGGGGAGTGCTGTTGCAGTTGCTTCAGGGATAGCTTTGGCAAGTTTGGGTTCAGATACAGGTGGTTCGGTAAGACAGCCTGCTGCATTTTGTGGTTGTGTTGGGTTTAAGCCAAGTTATGGAAGAGTTAGTAGGTATGGTTTAGCAGCGTATTCTTCAAGCCTTGATCAAATCGGAGTTTTAACGCAAAATGTTGAAGATGCTGCGATTTTATATGATGCTATTGCAGGTTATGATGAAAAAGATAGCACAAGTGCAAACATAGCTTTTGAACCAACCGCGCCAAAACTAAATGCAAATAAAAAGCTAAAAATAGCTGTGATTAAAAACTATGTAGAGCAAACTAATGATGATGTAAAACAAGCCTTATTAAAAACCATAGATATGTTAAAAGCAAATGGCCATGAGATTGTATATAAAGACTTAATGGATTCTACATTTGATGTTGCGGCTTATTATATCATAGCAGCAGCTGAAGCAAGTGCAAATTTAAGCCGTTATGATGGTGTAAGATATGGTAGAAGAAGTGAAAAATGTGACAATCTTAGCCAAATGTATGTAAATAGTAGAAGCGAGGGCTTTGGAGAGGAAGTAAAAAGAAGAATTTTGTTAGGAACCTTTGTTTTAAGTAGTGGCTATTACGATGCATACTATATCAAAGCACAAAAGGCTAGAAGATTTATCAAGCAAAAATATGAAGAAATTTTAAATGATTGTGATTTGATTTTTATGCCAGTTGCTCCAAGTGTTGCTTTTGGCTTTAATGATATTAAAACTCCGGTGCAAATGTATTTAGAAGATGTATTTACTATTTCGGTGAATTTAGCAGGACTTGGTGGTATTAGTGTGCCTGTAGGAAAAAATGAAAATGGACTTAATATCTCTGCTCAGCTTATATGTAAAGCTTATGATGAGCAAACTTTGTTAGATGGTGCTTTAAGCTTGGAAGAAATTATCAAAAACAAATAAAGGAAAAATTATGAAAATCATAAAACGCGCTTTGACTTTTGAAGATGTTTTACTAGTCCCTCAATATTCTGAGGTTTTACCTAAAGAAGTAGATATTAAAACAAGACTTACAAAAAATATCACCTTAAATATGCCTTTGATTTCAGCTGCTATGGATACAGTTACTGAACATAGAGCAGCTATTATGATGGCAAGGCTTGGTGGCATAGGGGTAATCCATAAAAATATGGACATAGCTTCACAAGTTAGAGAGATAAAAAGAGTTAAAAAAAGTGAAAGTGGCGTGATTATGGATCCTATTTATATAGGGCCTAAAGCAAGTGTTAAAGAAGCGCTAGAACTCATGGCTGAATATAGAATTTCAGGCGTTCCTGTGGTAGATGAGAATAAAATTTTAATAGGAATTTTAACTAATCGCGATTTAAGATTTGAAACTAACTTTGATAATTTAGTAGAAAATGTAATGACAAAAATGCCTTTAATCACTGCTAAAAAAGGTTCTACTTTAGATGATGCAGAAAGGATTTTCTCTACTAATAAAGTAGAAAAACTTCCAATCGTAGATGAAAATAATCGCTTAGAAGGTTTAATCACTATAAAAGATTTGAAAAAACGCAAAGAATATCCAAATTCAAATAAAGACGCCTATGGAAGATTAAGAGTGGCTGCAGCCGTGGGTGTGGGTCAGCTTGATCGCGTAAAGGCTTTAGTAGAAGCTGAAGTTGATGTTATAGTAATGGATAGTGCGCATGGACATTCTAAAGGGATTATTGATACATTAAAAGCAATTAAGGCTGAATTTAATGTAGATGTGATAGTAGGAAATGTTGCAAGTGCTAAAGCAGTTAAAGATCTATGTGAAGCAGGTGCAGACGCTGTTAAGATAGGTATAGGACCTGGTAGTATTTGCACCACTCGTATTGTTTCAGGTGTGGGTGTACCTCAAATTTCAGCTATAGATGAATGTGCAATAGAAGCGAGTAAATACAGCGTGCCAGTAATCGCTGATGGGGGTATAAAATACTCAGGTGATATTGCAAAAGCTATCGCAGCAGGAGCAAGTAGTGTGATGATAGGTTCACTTTTGGCAGGAACTGATGAGAGTCCAGGTGAGTTATTTACTTATCAAGGAAGACAATATAAGAGTTATCGTGGCATGGGAAGCTTAGGTGCTATGCAAAAAGGTAGTTCAGATAGATATTTCCAAGAAGGTACAGCTCAAGATAAACTTGTACCTGAAGGTATTGAAGGTAGGGTGCCTTATGTAGGAAGTATAAAAAGTGTAGTACATCAACTTTTAGGTGGGCTTAGATCTTCTATGGGTTATGTAGGTGCAGTAGATATCAAAGCTTTCCAAGAAAGAGCTGAATTTGTAGAAATCACCGTAGCAGGATTAAAAGAAAGCCATGTGCATGATGTAACTATCACTGCTGAAGCACCAAATTATAAGGTGAGTAATTAATGGAATTTGAAGATCATATCAAACAAGCCGAGCTTTCTTTGGAAAAACTTAATGATAAAGATTTGGACCTTAAAACTTGCGTAGAAATTTATAAAGAAGGTTTAAAAAGTATCAAGCAAGCAAGAACTATGCTTGAAAATGCTAAATTAGAAATCGAGCAAGTAGATGAGTAGTGTTGTAGCTTTACAATTTCCCACTTTGGCTTTGAGTGAATCAAGGCTTGATTATTATCTAAAAGCTGCTAAGGAAAGTGGTGCGAATTTGGTGGTTTTGGGCGAGTATGTTTTAAATAGCTTTTTTAGTGAGCTAAAAACTATGCCAAAAAGTATGATCAAAGAACAAAGTCAAAGTAAAAAAGCAAGCTTGATAAAACTTGCTAAAAAATATGATTTAAATATTATTGCACCTTTCATAAGTGTTGAAAATGATGGTTTAAAAAAACTATGCTTAAAAGTAGGTCCACAAAATGTAAAAGTGTATGAGCAACAAATTTTAATGCCTTATGCACACTGGAATGAAGAAAAATTTTTTAACAATAAAAAAGCTGATAAGCTTAAACTTTTTACTTTCACACATGAGGGCTTAAAATGTGCTTTGCTTTTTGGCTTTGAGGCACATTTTGATATCTTTTGGCAAATGATCATGAAAAAAAAGATAGACTTAGTCATCATTCCCACAGCTAGCACCTTTGAAAGTAATCAAAGATGGCTAGAACTTTTAAAAACAAGAGCCTTTTTAAACTCAACAAGCATTTTAAGGGTTAATCGTATAGGTAATTTAAAGCAAGAAAATGAGTGGAAATTTTATGGAGATAGCTTTTTTATTAATGCTTTTGGCGAAGTGCAAGAGCAACTTGGCGATCAAGAAGAAATGCTTGTAGTGGAAGTTAGTAAGGCAAATGAAGCTAGAAATTTATGGGGCTTTGATAAGCTTGTGAAAAATTATGAAGAATAATATTTTTAACAAGAAAATATTATTAAAGGAGTATAATGAGAAAAATTTTATTACAAATTCTTTCTTTTAGTTTTATTTTTATGGGAATTTTTGCTTTAGTTAGGTTTTTGATGATAAAAAATTTAACTAATGAAAGTGAAAATAGCTTAATGGTATATGTGTATGGACTAGGTCATGATATGAGAACCTTTAGTGCCATTTTTTTTACCTCTATTTTTGTGTGGTTTATTTTCTTATATAAGTTTGGTTTTTAAAGATAGAAAATATCACGCTACGGGGGGGGGTAATCGCTAAATTTTATATTTATCTTTCTAGTTTTTATGTAGCTTTTATAGCTTTTGTTGTTTTAATTTCTGCGTTTATACATTATTATTACTTTCAACTTTATGCAAGCAAAATTGATATTTTTATTTTTGGTTTAAAAGATGATGATACTAAGGCAATATTATCTATAGTCTTTTCTGATTATCCTATCATAAAAGCATTGCTAGTAGCTATAATTTTTAGTATATTTTGTTTTTATCTTAATATTAAAATTCTTAGCTTAAAATTAGAGACTATTAAGCTAAAGCTAGTATTTTTTGTTTTATTAAACATTTTACTAATTTATGCTTATGTTGTGGCATTAAGAGGATATTTTACTTATAATGCACTAAGAGCTTCAAGTTATGAATTTAGCACTATAAAAGCTTTTAATGAAATTTCTACAAATCCCTTGATGGCTTTTTCTTGGGCATATAAAGAGTATAAAAATCAACAAGAATTTAAAAGTGTAGATATAAAACAGCTTAATCAACTAGAAGAAAAACTTTTTCCTATGTTTGATACTACTTTGACACATCAAAGTCATGCTAAAAATCATATTTATATTAACATCATGGAAAGTTTTGGTTTAAATTTAGCTGAGTTTAGCACTGAAAACACCAATCTTTTGGGAAATTTAAAAAACATTTTGAACAAGATATTATTTTTACTAGATTTTTATCTAGTGGAAATAATACTATAGAAAGTTTTAATCGTTTATTTTTTTTAAGTCCAAATATTATTTCAAATGGATTGTATCAAAAAAATTAGTCTTTACACCTTTGCAAATTTACAAAAATGCAGGGTATAAAATAATTTTTGTTTATAGCGGTAATACTTCTTGGTATAATCTTGGAAATTATTTAAAAAATTAAGGTGTAGATGAAATTATAGATAAAAATACACTTATGCAAGATTTTCCACAAGCTAGAAAACAAAACATAAATACGGTATAGCTGATGAGTTTATGTATAAAAAAATATATTCTATATTTGAAAATGCTAAAAATCCTACGCTTGTTATTTCTCTTAGTATTTCCACTCATAGACCTTATATACATAAAAGCAGAACACAACTTATTGATGAGAACGCTTTAGATGAAAAAATATTAAGTCAATTTATTATCAGTGATTCTATAGGTGCTTTAAATGCTTATGCGTATGCAAATGATGAATTTGGAAAATTTTTAGATCGCATAAAAGAAAGTAGTTTTAGGGAAAATATTATTGTTGCTGCCACAGGAGATCATAGATTTAGAGATATTAAGATGGATATAAAATCCCAAAAAGCTTTTGCTTATAGTGTACCTTTTTATTTATATCTTCCAAAGTATTTGAAAAATGATATTTATTATGATAAAAGCTGTGTGGGTTCGCATAAAGATATTTTTCCAACACTTTATAGTCTTACTCTTAGTGATACAAAATATTTAAGTTTAGGAGGAAGAAATATGTTAGCACCTGTAAAAAATGAAAAGTTAGAATTTGGTTTTAATGAGCTTGTTTGGATTGATCAAAATGGAGTGTATAGTGGAGATAATGGTTATTATTTTGAAAATAATACTAGTATAAAAGACACAAATAAGGCTTTTGAGCTAGATTTATATCATAAAAAATTTTCAAAAAATTATAAAGAGTTGTTTTAAAAGCAATTAAATTATAGACTAGTCAATCTCAAAACATCAAATAATAGCGAGTAGATTTTATCTCTAAGGGCTTTTTATATTTTATTTTTAGTAAACAAATGATAGAATTTTGCCTTAAATTTTCAAAAAATTTGAGGCAAGAATGCAAAAAATTCATTTTATAGGTATAGGCGGTATTGGAATTTCAGCTTTGGCGAGATTTTTAAAAGAACAAGACTTTAAGATTAGTGGTTCTGATATCAAAGAAAGTAAAATCACAAAAGAATTAGAAAAAGAAGGTATAAATATAAAAATTCCTCATCATAAAGACAATGTCAAAGATGTGGATTTAGTGGTGTATTCAGCTGCTATCAAAGAAGATAATGAGGAATTAATCAGTGCAAAAAAACAAAACATCACAACGCTTTCAAGAAAAGAAGCCCTGCCTATGATTTTAAAAGACAAAAGAGTTTTTGCGGTTGCGGGAGCCCATGGTAAAAGCACGACTTCAAGCATTTTAGCAAGCTTGATAGAAGCTTCTGTTATTATTGGTGCAGTGCTAAAAGAAAGTGGCACCAATATGCTTTATAAAGAAAGCGAAAATCTCATTTTTGAAGCTGATGAGAGTGACAGTTCTTTTTTGAACTCAAATCCTTATTTAGCTATAGTGACTAATGTTGAAGCAGAACATTTAGATCATTATGAAAACGATCTTTCAAAATTATACAAAGCTTATGAAGACTTTTTGCGTTTGTCTAAAATTCAAGTGATTAATGCTGAAGATGAGTTTTTGTCAAGTTTAAATTTAAATAATGCAAAAAAGCTTTACCCAAGCAAAGATATCACAAATATTTATATGAAAGTGGAAAATTTTAAGCCAAAAACCTATTTTACGCTTAAAGATTTAGGCGAATTTAGCGTTTTTGGTATGGGTGAGCATGTGGCGATGGACGCTGCTTTGGCTATTTTGGCTGCGAGTGAATTTATAAATATAGAAGAGCTAAGAACTAAGCTTTTAAAATATCAAGGGATTAAAAAAAGATTTGATATTTTGTTTGCAAATGAAAACATGGCTTTGATTGATGATTATGGGCACCATCCAACAGAAATCAAAACAACACTTAAAGCAGCAAATGAGTATGCAAGGCTAGCTGGATATAAAAAAATCATAGCTATTTTTGAGCCTCACCGCTACACGCGTTTAAGTGCAAATATAGAGTATTTTAGCGAGGTTTTAGCAAATGTTGATGAGCTTTATATTTTACCTGTGTATGCAGCAGGAGAAGCTAAAATAGAGATTAATATGCAAAAATACTTTCCAAAAGCTAAATTTATAAAAGAAATCAAAAGAGAAGAAAGTGCTATTTATCTTGATGATGAGTTGATTGAAAATGGCTTGGTAGTTGGTTTTGGTGCAGGAGATATAAGCACAAAGCTTAGGGGCAAGTATGTTTAAGATTTTTTTATATGTCTTAGCTTTTTTTGCGATTTTACTTTTTTTCATTTTTTTGCGTAAAAAAATAGGTAAGATTAGTAATTATCTTTTGATTTTAGTGTTGATTTTGATGATTGCCTTTGCGATTAAATTTGAGTTAAGTGCCACAAGAAGTGGTATTTTAAAAAAAGAAACACTCAATGCATTCTTACAAGGACAAAGTCTAATTTGCAAAGATGTTAATATCACTAAAGAGTATTTTAACTTTGAACATGGAACGCAAAGTTTTATTTCAAATGGTAAAAATAAACAATTTAAAGCCTATGTTTTTGATATAAAAGATTGCAAGGTAGATAAATAATGCAAGAGCAATTTTTTAAAAAGTTAGATTTAGATGGCTATATAGAAGATTTTAGGGGGCTTTTTGCAAGAGATAAAGAAATTTTTTTACAAGGTGATAGCAAGCTTCATTATAAAAGAATCAATGAGCTTTCACTGATTGATTTTAATCCTCCACCTATGATAGAAGAGCTAAATGGTGCTTTAACTCATCTTAGCAAGCAAGGAATTTTACATTTAAGCCAAAGCTTTGAATTTATTAAAATCTGTATGTATTTTAGATACTTAAAGGGCTTAAAATTTGAAGAAAGTTTAAAAGAATGGCTTTTAAAAATAGAAATTCCACAGGCTATTTTAGAGCTTTTTGAGTATTTTGATGAAAAGGGTGAGATTAAAGAAAGTGTTGATGAAAGACTTGTTAATCTAAATTTAGCTCTAAAGATAAAAAAAGAAAGCTTGGTAGCTGAGTTTAAAAAACTCACATATACTAAAAATCTTAGTGTATATTTGATTGATACGCAAATCCATCTTATCAATGGTATGGAGGCCTTGCTTTTACGCGGTGGGTTTAATCATGTCTTAAAAGCAAAAATCATAGGTAGAAGTAGTGGCGGTGGGTTTTATGTGGTGCCTTTAAGCGTAGAAAAAATCCAAAGTCAAATAGATGAAATCAAAGATGCTAAAGAAGAAATTTTTTATGAGTATGCTAAAAAAATCAGCTTGATTTTTTATAAAAATTTGATGTTTTTGAAATTTATCAATAATGCTTTTGATTTATTTGATCATTATAGCGCTAGAGTTTTGATGGCTAAAAAACATGATTATGAGTTTGTTTTAGCTGATAGTTCTAATAATTTAAGCTTATATAACTTCGCACATCCGGCTTTAAAAAATGCAAAAACTGTTAATATAGAATTTAATAAAAAAGTTTTAATCATCACAGGTGTAAATGCAGGTGGTAAGTCTATGCTTTTAAAAGGAATTTTAAGTGCAGCTTTACTTGCAAAGCATTTGCTTCCTATGAAAATTAACGCACAAAAAAGCCAAATAGGCAATTTCAAAGAATTTGATGCGATTTTAGAAGATCCACAAAATGTAAAAAATGATATTTCTACTTTTGCAGGAAGAATGTTGCATTTTTCTAAGCTTTTGGGTAAGAAAAATGTTTTATTAGGGGTTGATGAGATAGAGCTTGGAACAGATTTTGAAGAAGCTGCGTGTTTATATACTGAGCTTATTTCTAAGCTTTTAGAACAAGATAATAAAATCATCATTACAACCCACCATAAACGCCTTGCTATGCTTTTGGCTAAAAATTCACAAGTAGAACTTATCGCTGCTTTGTATGATGAGGAATTATCACGTCCAAAATATGAGTTTTTAAAAGGCACTATAGGTAAATCTTATGCATTTGAAACGGCTTTAAGATATGGCATAAGTGCAAATTTAGTGCAAAATGCTAAAAAGCTTTATGGAGAAGATAAAGAAAATTTAGAAGAAATGGTAAGTAAAAATATCAATCTTGAACTTTCTTTACGCAAGAAAAATGAAGAGCTTGAAAAAAAAGAAGTCAAAGTAGATGAAATTTTACTTTCACTTAAAGATCAAAAAGAAAAAAATGAGCAAGAATTTAAAAAGCTTATTTCTAATTTAGAGTTTAAATACCACAAAGCCATAGAAGAAGCTAAAAAAACGATAAATCTAAAAGATATTAAAGAAAAACAAAGAAGTTTAAACAAAGCCAATGAACTTAAAAAAAGTATTGTTTTACCAAGTATGGAGCAAAATGAAGAGCTTAGAGTAGGGGATTTTGTTAAATATGAAAAAATCAAAGGTAAAATCACTGCAATTTCAAAAAACGATGCGATGATTCAAAGCGATGGTTTGAGTTTGCGTGTGCCATTAAAGCTTCTTAAAAAAAGCAATCAAAACCCTACACAAAAGGTAAAATCAAGTGTCAATATAACCCGTCCAAGTGCTTTGAATATGACTTTAGATTTACACGGCTTAAGAAGTGATGAGGCGCTTGAAAGATTAGATAAATTTATCTCTGATGCTTTGATAGTGGGTTTTGATGAGGTGATAGTTTATCATGGTATAGGCACAGGAAAACTAGCTTTTGCGGTAAAAGAGTTTTTAAAAGCTCACAAAAGTGTAAAAAGCTTTAATGATGCTCCGATTAATCAAGGTGGTTTTGGTGCTAAGGTGGTTAAGCTTTAAGTAAAATTATAGTAAAACCTTTAAACAATAATGAGGTTTAATAATGAAACAAGTGATGATTTTAAGCGGGGCAGGTTTGTCTGCTCCAAGCGGTATAAAGACTTTTAGAGCTAGTGGTGGGCTTTGGGAAGAGCATGATGTGATGGAAGTTTGCTCTGCAACTGGCTTTAGAAAAAATCCTAAAAAAGTTTTGGAATTTTACAATAAAAGAAGAAAAGAGTTAGCTGGTGTTAAGCCAAATCACGCACATGAAATCATCGCTTTATTAAAACAAAAATTTCCAAAACAAATTAGCATTTTAACGCAAAATGTAGATGATTTATTAGAGCGAGCAGGTTGTGAAGAAGTGGTGCATTTGCATGGCTTTTTACCTGAGCTTAGGTGTTTAGAGTGTGAAAATATTTTTAACATAGACTATGAAAGTAGTGATGATAAAATTTGTCCTAAATGTCAAAGCAAAAGTGTAAGGCACAATATCGTGATGTTTGAAGAAATGGCACCAAATTATAAAATTTTATATGAAAAATTACAAAATTGTGATTTATTTGTATGTATAGGCACAAGCGGGCAGGTTTTACCCGTGGAAGAGTATGCAAGAGTATGTAAGCAAAGTATATTAAACAATCTTGATGAGGATAAATATTTAGAAAGTAATTTCACAAAAGTTTATATAGAAGATGTTTGCACGGCTATTGATAAAATCAAAACCGATATAGAAAATTTCTTGGAAGCAAAATGTTAGAAGTAATCTTACAAGGTATAGTTTTAGGTATGGGTGTGTCTGTGCCTTTTGGACCTGTGAATATTTTGATCTTAAATACTGCTTTGTCTTCTTTTAAAAATGCTTTTTGCGTTGGGCTCGGTGCTTTAAGTGCTGATATACTTTTTTTGATTTTGATTAATCTTGGGCTTTTAAGCTTTGCAAATAATGAATTTTTTTATAAAATACTAGCGGTTTTTGGCTTTTTCTTTTTGAGTTTTATGGTATTTTTAATGCTAAGAAAAACAAGAAAAGTCGATCTTAACAAGGTAAATAAAACACATCCTTTAAAAGGTTTTAGCAAAGGATTTTTCTTAAATGTTACAAATCCTTATGTTATAGGCTTTTGGGTGAGTGTAGCAGGGCTTAGCATGCAGAGTAAAAACTCTTTTGCTTTGCTTTTTGGTTTGGTGGGTTTTATTGTGTTTTGGATTTTTACTTTATCGTTTTTTGTGTCTAAATTTAAAGCACTTGTAAAAAACAAACATATATTTTACATTAATCTTTTTTCAGCATTTATTTTAGAGTATTTTGCTCTTTCTATGCTGTATAAAGCTTTTATAGGATAAAACATGCAAGTAGTTGAAATTTTTAAAGAATTAAGTAAATTTAAATCCATTACCCCAGATGATGATGGAGCGTTAAATTATATCGCAGTGGAATTAAGTGATTTTGAAGCTTTTTTTATAGAAAAAGAAGGTGTGAAAAATCTTTTGCTGACTAAAAAATTTAGCGATGATGGCGAGCATTTAGCTTTTGGCGGACATGTGGATGTAGTACCTGCGGGAGAGGGTTGGAGTAGTGATCCTTTTGAGCCTTTAGAAAAAGATGGGTTTATTTATGTAAGAGGTGCACAAGATATGAAAAGTGGCGTAGCTGCTTTTATGTGTGCAGTTAAGGAGGTAGAAAATTTCAAAGGAAGAATTTCACTGATTTTAACAAGCGATGAAGAAGGCGAGGCTAAATTTGGCACGCTTGAAGTGCTTAAATTTATGCAAGAAAAAGATATGCTACCTGATTTTGCTGTGGTTGCTGAGCCAACTTGTGATAAAAAATTTGGAGATAGTATTAAAATAGGGCGTCGTGGTTCTATCAATGCAAAATTGCTTATCAAAGGCAAACAAGGCCATGTAGCATACCCGCAAAAATGCATTAATCCTGTGCATAATTTTGCTTTTGCTTTGAAATTTTTAGCAGGTTTTGATCTTGATCCAGGCGATGAGGTATTTGCACCATCTAAAATCGTTATTACTGATATACGCGGTGGTATGGAAGTGTGCAATGTAACCCCAAATGATTTAAAATTGATGTTTAATGTGAGAAATTCTCCACAAACTAGCTTAGAAGATGTAAAAGCTTATGTAGAAAAGACTTGCGAAGGGCTTGATTATGAGTTGAGCATAAATCAAAGTTCAAATCCTTTTTTAACACAAAGTGATTCTAAAATCGTACAAAAACTAAATGAGAGTGTGCAAAAAATCACTCAAGTAGTGCCAGAACTTAACACCAAAGGTGGTACAAGCGATGCAAGATATTTTGCTGAGTTTGGTGTGAAAGTAGTAGAATTTGGCGTGTGCAATGATAGAATTCATGCAATTGATGAAAGAGTGAGTATAGAAGAGCTTGAAAAATTGTATTTAGTTTTTAAAGATTTATTAGAGAATTTTAACTAGGAAAAGCATGGATGTAATAGGAATTTAGAGTAGCCTCTCATTTAAGAGTACCTTGCAGCTACCGGCAAGTTAGCCCTCTAAACTTCTAAAATTATATCATTAATTTTTAAAATGGAGTTAATAGGAAGTAAAATGTCTTTTGAGCTTGATGTAAGTAGCTATGAAAAAATAGAAAAGCTATTTATCAATTTTAAATTTAGAATGATAAAAGGGATTAATGTTTTGCATTTTGGATATTTGTGGGGAGCTTGCAAAGAAGCACAAAAGATTTTAGAAAAAAATCAAAAATGCGAAGATTTGTTTGAGCTAATTATGAAAATTTATTCCAAAAGACGCAAAAATCATCAAGCAAATTTTTTACTTTTACAATGTTATGAAAATGCTCTAAGAAGTACTTTAGCAGTAAAAATAGCAAATTTGTATAATAAGTTAGATGATGATTGGTTTAAATCTAGTGAAGAGGCTTTTAATCCTGCTTTAAAAAGTCTTTTAAAAAAAGTTAAAAAGAGATGTCAAAAAATAGATGAATATAATAGCACTTGGCAAATTTTTGATGATTTTTGTCTGATTGATTTAGAAGAGATATTAATAGATCATTGGAGTGAATTTGCTTATATATTTAAAGATAAAAAAATATATAAAAATCAAGTCTTACCAAGTTTTGGCACCAAAGAACATCTTAAGACAAAACTAAGTCAAATAAGAAAAGCTAGAAATGAAACCTATCATAATAAACCTACAAAAATAAAATTTAAAAAAGATTTGGAAATTTTACTTTTGAAACTTGGTTATAATTTAGAAGATGCTATTGATATTGGAGAGATAAAAGAAGCTGTTATTTTAAGATTTAATTATAATAATGTAAGTGAGTAAGTATTTTAAGTAAAATAAGTAAAGGTTTTAAATGATTATCAATGGGCAAAAGCTTGAGTTAAAAGAGCTTAGATTTATGGATTATGTTAAAGAAAAGCAATTAAAAATAGAATTTATTGCCTTAGAATTAAACGGAGAAATTATCCCAAGGGATAAATTTGAAAATTTGATTTTAAAAGAAAATGATAAAGTAGAGATTGTTACTTTTGTAGGTGGTGGTTGATGAGAATTAAATTTAATGGTAGTATGATAAACACGCATTTTAAAAACACTTTGGAATTTTTTCAAAGTGTGAGTAAAAATGAAAATGATGTATGGATAGTCAATGGTTTTGCAACAAAAGAAAGTTTGGATCTAAAGGAAAATGATGAGCTTTTTTGTATAGAAAAAAATACTTTACCACCATATGAAGCTCTTGATGCGATGATGAGGGCAAGACATACTCCAAAACTTCATAATAAGCTTAAAAAGGCAAGTGTGGCAGTGTGTGGACTTGGTGGACTTGGCTCGCATATAGCTATAAATTTAGCAAGAAGCGGGGTTGGTAGGCTTCATTTGATTGATTTTGATGTGGTTGAGCCAAGTAATCTTAACCGTCAAGCTTATATGGTGGAAGATTTGGGTAAATTTAAGGCTGAAGCTTTAAAAGATCAAATCGCTAAAATTAATCCTTTTATAGAAGTATTTGCACAAGTTTTAAAAATAGAAAAAGAAAATATAGCCAAACTTTTTACAAATGATGATATAGTTTGTGAAGCCTTTGATAGTGCAAAATATAAAGCGCTTTTAGCGCAAAATTTTCATCAACACTATCCTCAAAAAACATTAATTTGTGCTTCTGGCTTAGCAGGATATGGCGATAGCAACAGCATACAAACAAGAAAAATTGCAAAAAACTTTTATGTTTGTGGTGATTTAAAAAACGAGGCAAAGGTAGGCAATGGACTTATGGCACCGCGTGTAAATATTTGCGCAGGACATCAAGCAAATTTAGTTTTAGAACTTTTAGCGAGCGAGTAATGGAAAAATTAAAAATAGGAAAATATGAGTTTAATTCCAGGTTTATTTTAGGTTCTGGGAAATTTTCTTTTGAGCTTATAAAATCAGCCATTGAAGAAGCAAAAGTTGAGATTATCACCTTAGCTTTGCGTAGGGTAAATGATAAAGGCATAGAAAATATACTTGATTTTATCCCAAAGCATATTAAGCTTTTACCAAATACTTCAGGTGCAAGAAATGCTAATGAGGCATTGCGTATAGCAAGACTTGCAAGAGAGCTTGGTTGTGGAGATATGATTAAGGTTGAAGTAATTAGCGATAGTAAATATTTACTACCGGATAATTATGAAAGTATAAAAGCAGTAGAACTTTTAGCAAATGAGGGTTTTACACCTTTAGTTTATATGTATCCTGATTTATATGCAGCACGTGCTATGGCTAATGCGGGAGCTGCTGCTATAATGCCTCTTGGAGCTCCTATAGGAAGCAATAAGGGCTTAAAAACTAAAGAATTTATACAAATTTTACTTAATGAAATTAGCTTACCTATTATAGTAGATGCAGGTATAGGAAATCCAGCACAAGCTTGTGAAGCCATGCAAATGGGAGTAAGTGCAGTGATGGCAAATACCGCCATAGCTCAAGCTAAAGATGTAGCAAAAATGGCAAAGGCTTTTGCTTTGGCTATAGAGGCAGGATATAATGCGTATTTAGCAGGTATAGCAAATGAAAGTACGCCAAGTGCAAGCTCGCCTTTGAGTGGTTTTTTAAGAGATTAAAATGCAAAAATATCCTCATATGCAAAGTATTGAAAGTGAGATTTTAACTAAGGTTTTAAAAGAAGTTGAAAATTTTGATGAAAGTAAATTTAGCGCTTTTGATGTAAAACAAGCTTTAGTTAAAGATTATCTTAACATAGAAGATTTGAAAGCTTTGCTTTCAAGCGCAGCAGAAGATTTTATAGAAGATTTAGCACAAAAATCAAGCAAGATTACTCAAAAATATTTTGGAAATTCCATTTCACTTTTTACGCCTTTATATCTTTCTAATTTTTGCAATAGCAAATGTACTTATTGTGGATTTCAAAAAGGAAATAATATTAAAAGAGCTAAGCTAAACGAGGCTGAAATTCACAAAGAAATGCAAGAGATTAAAAAAAGTGGCTTGGAAGAAATTTTACTCTTAACAGGTGAGGGCAGGGAATATGCTAGCGTAGAATATCTTGCCAAAGCTTGCGAGATAGCAAAAGAGTATTTTAAGGTCGTGGGAATTGAAGTTTATCCTATGAATGTAGATGAGTATACATTGCTTCATGAAAAGGGTTGTGAATATGTAAGTGTTTATCAAGAAACTTATAATCAAAAAACTTATTCTAAAATTCATATTGAAGGTGAAAAAAGTGTATTTGAGTATCGTTTTCATGCACAAGAGCGAGCGTTAAAAGCAGGTATGAGAGGGGTTGCTTTTGGAACTTTACTTGGCGTGGATGATTTTAGAAAAGATGCTTTTGCTACGGCTTTACATGCGTATTTTTTACAGCAAAAATACCCTCATGCTGAAATAGCTTTATCCATCCCTAGATTAAGACCTATTATCAATAATAAAAAAATTCATCCAAAAGATGTAAGTGAAACAAGGCTTTTGCAGGTTTTATGTGCTTATAGATTATTTTTATCTTTCGCAAGTATTACGATTTCTACGCGTGAAAGAGCAGGATTTAGAGACGGGGTTGTTAAACTTGGAGCTACTAAAATGAGTGCAGGTGTAAGCGTGGGGGTAGGTGAGCACCAAGGTGATAAAAAAGGTGATGATCAGTTTCAAATTAGTGATATGCGTAGTGTTGATGAGGTTTTAGCTATGTTAAAAAATGCAAATTTACAAGCTATAATGAGCGATAGTATTTATGTGGGATAAAAAAATCATTGCTATTAGCGATAGTCAAAATACCCAAGGAGATTTTTTAAATTTTATTGAAAAACTAAGTCAAAGTAGTAGTATTGATGCTTTAGTGCTTAGAGAAAAACATTTGGATGAGTTAGAATATACTAAATTAGCCAAAGAAGTATTAAAAATTTTTAATAAAACTCAAAAAATTTGCTTTTTGCATTATCATTATGAAGCTTGTTTAAAATTAAATCATCAATTTTT
Source organism: Campylobacter sp. RKI_CA19_01122 (assembly GCF_025771325.1). NCBI lineage: Bacteria > Pseudomonadati > Campylobacterota > Epsilonproteobacteria > Campylobacterales > Campylobacteraceae > Campylobacter > Campylobacter sp. RKI_CA19_01122. Next base: position 20,441 of record NZ_JAKMPZ010000013.1, read on the forward strand.
TCATGTTCCCTTAATAATTTTACAAAATTACCCACAAAGTTATAAAAAATTTGAGCTTTTGGGTACTTCTATCCATTCTAAAGAAGAATTAGATTTAGCTTATAAGTTTAAAGTAAATCATGCTTTTTTTGGGCATGTATTTGAAAGCTCATGTAAGGCTGATTTAACACCAAAGGGTATAAAAAATTTAAAAGATTTGTTAGAAGTTTCAAAAATACCCATTTATGCCATAGGTGGGATAAATATCCAAACTATGAATCACTTAAAAGATTTAAATTTAGCAGGCGTATGTATAAGAGAAGCTTTGTATAAAAGTAAAGATGTAAAAAACTATGTTTTAAAGTGTAAAGATCTTTTAGTCCAAAAGGACTAAAAGATTATAGCCAGAAAAAGTATGCAATTACTGCAAGTGCGATTGAGCAAAAGATATTTAATATAATCCCAACTTTTACCATTTCTTGTTGTTTAATATGTCCTGTACCAAAAACTATAGCATTTGGTGGTGTAGCAACTGGTAGCATGAAAGCACAAGAAGCACCAATAGCAATGATTAAAGCAAGTCCTAAAGCAGGAACACCTAAAGTATCTGCTATAGAGATAAATAAAGGCACAAGTAAGGCTGCTGAAGCAGTATTTGAAGTAAATTCAGTTAAAAATACTATAAAAAATGCCACAATTAAACCTATAATAAATAAATGTCCATTTTCTATAAATGAAATGATAGTATCAGCCATTACTTTACTAGCGCCAGAATCTCTTAATACTACACTTAGAGTGATGCCTCCACCAAAGAGCATTAATACACCCCAATCGGTATTTTTTTGTATATTTTTCCAATCAATTACTTTAAAAGCACATACTAAAACAGCAGCCAATAAAGCAATAATCGCATCAAGATTTGCTATTTTGTGTCCAAAAATACTTGTGATGATAGGACTGATATTACCACTAAAAATCCAAGATAGTGCAACGACTAAAAAGATTATTAAAGTGATGATTCTAGGTCTTGTAAGTTCTATATTTTCAGTATGTAAATCAACTTGTAGATTAAATTTAGGTTTAAACATAAAGTATAAAATTAAAATCATTGCAGGTAGGAAAATTAAAACAATAGGAATTCCGTATTTTAACCATTGTGCAAAAGTAATGTGTAATTGAGTGGCAACGATTGCATTTGGTGGAGTTCCTACTATGGTGCCTATACCACCTATACTCGCACTAAAAGCTATACCTAAAAGGATGAAAACATAAGTATTTCTATCTTTTTGCGGATCAAGTGAAGCTAACATACCTATAGCAAGCGGAAGCATCATAGCTGCTGTTGCGGTATTACTCATCCACATAGATAAAAACGCAGTGGTAATAAAAATATACAAACTAGAAAGGCCTAAATGCCCTTTTGCTAATGTTAAAATTTTATGTGCAATAAGTTTGTCTAATTTTTGATGATGCATAGCTGCGGCCAAAGCAAAACCACCAAAAAATAAAAAGATATTAGAATCAGCAAAACCTGTTAAAGCTTTAGCGGTGGGTAGTAATCCCAAAATAGCAGCTAAAACAGGTACTAAAATAGCTGTAATAGTAACATGCAAAGCCTCACTAAGCCATAAAACGGCAATAAAAATTAACAAAGATAAACCTTGGTTTACTTTAGTTTCACCAAAAGGGGAAAAATAAAGCAAAGCGATAAATAACACTAAATCAGCAACGACTATAAGTGTTTTTGTATTTGAACTCATTTAACAACTCCTTTAAAATATTGCAGTTTTGTAACATATTCTAAATGAATTTTCTTTTAAATATCAATTTTTGTATAAAATTTTTTCAATAAAATTATTCTTGTGTGAAAAAAAGTAAGTTTTAGTAAAATTTATTTGTTTTTGGTATAATTTTTGCTAATTAAAAATCATAAAATAACAAAGATGATTCTAAGGAAAAAAAGATGTTAAAAAAAGTATTTGTATTTGTTTTAGCTTTATTTTTTAGTGCATGTGCTGTAAATTCTAAAAATCAAAGTGTTGCAAAAGTTAATGAGCTTATAAAAATTCAAGCACAATGTTATAATCCTTCTGATTCTAAAGCATATGAAGCAAAAATTAAAGGCCTTGTGTATATTAGTGATGTGGGACTTAAGTATTGCGCAAATAAAAGAACAATTGATAAAAGTGTTTCCTTAAAAAAAGTTTATATTCATAGGGTATATGATTTAAATGAGAATTTAAAATATTCTTCTTCTAATGGAAGTAATTATTACATCAATGAAAATTTCAACTATTATTTTTATGTGTTTTTAAAAGAAGAATTAGAAAATAGAGGTATAGTTGTAGTAGAAGATACACAAGATTCTCCTTATGTTTTAAGAGTAGATTTAAGTTTTAATGATTTTTATTCTAAATTTGATTCTAATTCTTTATTTTCAATTATTGCTAGTCAATTGACACTAAAAGATATTAATACCAATAAAACTATTAATATTAAAACCAAACAAGAAGTTAAAGGTTTTTATAATATCAAAGATCTACCTTTTTTTACTCAGCTTCTTATAAAACAAGTGGCTAATAAATCTGCAGATATTATCAGCTCTTTGTGAGGTGTTTTAATTGCCATGGATTTTCCTTTGCGAGTTTTTGTCCAGCTTGCAAGGAAGAGCTTTTAGAATATTCTTTAGGTATAAGAGAACTTGAGGGAAATTTTAAAGTTTATTATTTTTATCAATATGAGCAAATTAAGCATTTGATTTATTTTAAACACAATTTTCAAGGCTATTTTGTTTTAAATGCTTTGGCAAAATTGAGTTTTGCTAAATTTGAGGATTTTTTTCAACCATCTTGTAAAATTAATGCTATAGCTTTAGATGATAAAACATATAAAAATTACTCTCATACTGCTATTTTAACTAAATACTTAAATACTAAATTTATAAAACCTATGTATCACACCTTGCAAGCTAGTTCAGAATTTAAATATAGTGGTAAAAGTTTGAAATTTCGTAAAGATAATAAAAGATCTTATAAGCTTTTAAAGCGTCCAAAATATCCTGTAATTTTAGTAGATGATGTGATAACTACTGGATTAAGTTTATTAGAGGCAAAAGAGCTTTTAGAAAAAAATAATATTGAAGTACTTTTTGCTTTAGTTTTGGCTAATGCAAAATTTGATACAATATAGGCATTAATTTTAAGGATTTTTATGGAAAATATTTTTACTAAAGATTCAGATATTGAAAATATAGATATAGAAAGTTCTATAAAAAGTAGTTATTTAGATTATTCTATGAGTGTTATTATAGGCCGTGCCTTACCTGATGCTAGAGATGGGCTTAAACCTGTTCATAGAAGAATTTTATATGCTATGAATGATTTAGGTGTTGGAAGTCGTAGTGCATACAAAAAATCAGCGCGTATAGTGGGTGATGTAATCGGTAAATATCATCCACATGGTGATACAGCTGTATATGATGCTTTAGTAAGAATGGCGCAAGATTTTTCTATGCGTTATCCAAGCGTAGATGGACAAGGAAACTTCGGTTCTATTGATGGCGATGGTGCTGCTGCGATGCGTTATACCGAAGCTAGGATGACGATTTTAGCTGAAGAACTTTTGCGTGATATAGAAAAAGATACGGTTGATTTTATACCAAATTATGATGATTCTATGAGTGAGCCTGATGTTTTACCTGCTAGGGTTCCAAATTTATTGCTTAATGGTTCAAGTGGTATTGCAGTGGGTATGGCTACCAATATTCCTCCGCATAGCTTAAATGAGCTTATTGATGGTTTGCTTTATTTAATTGATAATAAAAACGCAAGTTTAGAAGAAATAATGCAATTTATTAAAGGACCTGATTTTCCAACCGGCGGTATTATCTTTGGTAAAAAAGGTATTATAGAAGCATACCGCACAGGTCGTGGCAGGGTAAAAGTAAGAGCAAAGACCCATATAGAAAAAAGAGCTAATAAAGATATTATTGTTATAGATGAACTTCCTTATCAAACTAACAAAGCAAGATTAATAGAGCAAATCGCTGAACTTGCCAAAGAAAAACAAATTGAAGGTATTGCTGAAGTTAGAGATGAGAGTGATAGAGAAGGAATTCGCGTGGTAATTGAGCTAAAACGCGATGCTATGAGTGAGATTGTGTTAAATAATCTTTTTAAATCTACCACTATGGAAAGTACTTTTGGTGTGATTATGCTTGCTATACATAATAAAGAGCCAAAAGTTTTTTCTTTAATCGAGCTTTTAAATTTATTCTTAAATCATAGAAAAACTGTAATTATTAGAAGAACTATTTATGAGTTGCAAAAAGCTAGAGCTAGAGCACATATTTTAGAAGGTTTAAAAATTGCACTAGATAATATTGATGAAGTGATAGCTTTGATTAAAAACTCTCCTGACAACCCAACGGCTAAAAATTTATTAATGCAAAAATTTGGTCTAAGCGAGCTTCAATCTAATGCTATTTTAGATATGAAATTAGGCCGTTTAACAGGTCTTGAGAGAGAAAAAATTGATAACGAATTAAGAGAATTATTAGCAGAAATAGAGAGGCTTGATCAAATTTTAAAAAGCGAAACTTTGCTTGAAAATTTAATCAAAGATGAGTTAAAAGAAATCAGAACAAAATTTGATGTACCAAGAATCACTCAAATTGAAGATGACTATGATGATATTGATATAGAAGATTTAATACCAAATGAAAATATGGTAGTTACTATCACTCATCGTGGCTATATTAAGCGTGTTCCAAGTAAGCAATATGAAAAACAAAAACGCGGTGGTAAAGGCAAGGTTGCAGTTACAACTTATGATGATGATTTTATAGAAAGTTTCTTTACAGCAAATACACATGATACCTTGATGTTTGTTACTGATCGCGGACAGCTTTATTGGCTTAAGGTTTATAAAATTCCTGAAGGAAGTAGAACTGCTAAAGGCAAAGCTGTGGTTAATCTCATTAATTTACAAGCAGATGAAAAAATCATGGCAATTATTCCAACCACTGATTTTGATGAAAGTAAATCATTGTGTTTCTTTACTAAAAATGGTATCGTAAAACGCACAAATTTAAGTGAATATCAAAACATTAGAAGCGTGGGTGTAAAAGCGATTAATCTAGATGAAAATGATGAACTTGTTACTGCAATTATCGTAGCAAGGGATGAAAATGAAACTCAAGAACAAAATTATGAAGAAAATTTAGAAAATGAAATGCTTGAACCTAATGAAGAGCTTGAAAATGTTAGCGGTAAAATGCTTTTTGCGGTTACTAAAAAAGGTATGTGCATTAAATTCCCACTTGCTAAAGTTAGAGAGATTGGCCGTGTAAGTAGAGGGGTAACTGCGATTAAATTTAAAGAAAAAGATGATGAGGTTGTGGGTGCTGTTGTTATAGAAAATGACGCTCAAGAAATCTTAAGCGTAAGTGCAAAAGGTATAGGTAAGCGTACTGATGCTGGAGAATATAGACTTCAAAGTAGAGGTGGTAAGGGTGTTATTTGTATGAAACTTACTGCCAAAACAAAAGATTTAATCGGTATAGTCATAGTTGATGAAAGTATGGATTTAATGGCATTAACAAGCAGTGGTAAGATGATACGCGTTGATATGCAAAGCATTAGAAAAGCAGGTAGAAATACAAGTGGTGTAATTGTTGTTAATGTTGAAAATGATGAGGTTGTAAGCATTGCTAAGTGTCCTAAAGAAGAAGATGAGGAGTTAGATGCTGAAACTAATATGGATTTAAATTTAGAATAGTAAAATTATTGGAATGCTTTTTGCTGTTTTAATAAAATCAAATAAATTGAAGGTGTAAAAAATGAAAAAAGTTATTTTTATGTTTTGTTTAGCTTTGGGTTTTAGTGCTTGTGCACTAGATCAAAGAGGTGTGAATCCAAATCAGACTCAAGCAGCAAATTCTGATGTTGTGGTTCAAAAAGTTGATAAAGATGATGTGCGTAACATCATTAGAGAAGAAAAAATGCTTGCAAATGATACAAGTACAGACAATGATTTAACTTTTACAGCGGTGGGTGAGGGTATTGCTCCTTTAAATACGGTTTCAGTTGGTCAAGCTTTAGCTTTAGCTAAAAGAGCGGCAATTACCGATGCTTATAGACAATTAGCAAGTAAGTTGTATGGTGTCAGAGTTAATGGTAAAGATACAGTAAAAGATGCAATGCTTAAAAGCTCAACTATTACAGCACAGGTAAATGGTTTGATTAAAAATGCAAGTGTTGTAGATCAAGACTTTAAAGATGGTCTTTATAGAGTAAATGTAGAACTTAAAATTGATGCTGACAAGTGGAAAGAATTGTTTGCTTATTAATCCTCATAATTTTTAATGCTACTGCCCAAGATGAATTTATATTTTGGGCAGAACTTTCTAATAAAAATTTTATTCTTTATCATCAAAATGAAACTATTTCTATGGCTATGACTAAAAGTAAAAATAAAAATTTAGAATATGCTTGTGAGTTAGCATATACACCAAGTGATTTGAAGTCTTTAATACGCAATGATTTTGGTATGGTGGCTGAAGAAAAGATGACAAAGCTGGATAAATTTAACTTTTTAAATGCTCACAAAAATGATTTAATTGATTGCTTTTTTAACTCAAAAATAGATGTAAAAGACTTTGTAAAAAGTGAACAAGCAAGTGCGCAAAGTGAAACTTATGTGAGAATTTTGCCACTAAGATTTATAGTTGAATTTCACGATAATAGTGCCTTTGTATATTATCTTAAATAAATACAAAGCTTGCTTTTATAAAAATCAAGTTAAAATACTTAAAAAAATATTAAGAGTAAAAGATGTATAAAAGTATCCCTTGTTATTTATTATTTAAATACCTGCGTTTTGATAAAGATCAACCCTTTATTATGCTTTCAAAAATTTTAGCCTTTTTAGGTGTAAGTATAGGACTTTGTGTGCTTTTAGTTGCAATGGCCATTATGAATGGCTTTGATAAAGAATTTGAGAGAAAACTTTTTACTATGAATTACCCTATCACTATATTACCGCGTTTTGGAGCAAATGTAGATGATAAATTATTACAAGAATTAAGAAGCAAATTTCCAAATTTATTATTTAGCCCTTATATTACTACTCAGGTTATAGCAAGAAATGATTTAAAATTGGAAGGCGGTATGCTTTTTGGGGTTAATTTTGAAGATGAAAAAAAGATCAATGAGGTAGTAGCTCAAGCTTTAAAAGATAAAAAATTAGATAATTTTGATATTTTAATTGGTAAGGGTTTAAAAGATGAATTTAGACTTGATTATAATGAAAAAATTACCTTAATTTTTTCCAATCTTAATGCAAGCGGACTTTCGCTTATTCCAAAAGTTAAAAGATTTGATGTTATGGCTGATTTTTCTTCAGGTTTGTTAGCTTATGATAAAGCTTATATGTATACAGATGTAAAAGCTTTAGCTAAGATTTTGTCATATCCCCAAGGAAGTTATGATGGAGTGCATGTATATTCAAATAAACCTTTTGAGGATATTAAACAAATTGAAGCTTTCTTGGGTGCAAGATATGCTAGTATAGGTTGGTGGGAGCAAAATGGAAATTTCTTTGCAGCATTAGCTTTAGAAAAAAGAGCTTTGTTTATAGTATTGATGTTGATTATTTTGGTCGCAAGTTTAAATATAGTAAGTTCTTTATTAATGATAGTAATGAATCGTCGTAGTGAGATAGCTTTGTTGCTTTCTTTAGGAGCTAGTAAGTTAGAGATTAAAAAAACATTTTTTTCTTTAGGATTTTTGATAGGTGGAAGTGGTATCGTAGCAGGTGTGATACTTGCAGCTATTGCTTTGTGGATACTTGGAAATTTTGACATTATTTCTTTACCAAGTGATGTTTATGGCATGAGTAAGCTACCTTTGGAGCTTTCTTTTGTTGATTTTTGTACTACGATTTTTGGTGCTATTATGATTGTGAGCTTGTCTTCTTATTATCCTGCTAAAAAAGCAACACAAGTAGATATTTTAGATACTTTAAGAAACGAATAAATTGAGAAATTTATTCGTTTAAGAATTTTTGAATTTCATTGAAAAAGCTTTCATAACTAATATCTTTAATGGTTTTAATAAATTTTCCATTCTCATCAATCAAATAAAATTCGCCACTATGTGCTATAGAATATCCCATAGCAGAATCTTTAAGATTGATTTTTTCATATACTACGCCATAATTTTTAGTAACTTTTTCTAATTCTTTTTCATCTTTAGCAACCAATGCAGTTGAATTTGGGTAAAAATACTTAACCCATTGGCTAGTTTGAGTTAAGTTGCTATCTCTTGCTGGATCTAGTGAGATAAATATCACATGAGCTTTTTCTTTATTTGGCATTTTTTCTAAAACATTAGCAATCAAGGCAAGCTCGCTAGGACAGACATCAGGACAATATGTATAGCCAAAATATATAATTAGTTTTTTACCGATAAAATCTTTTAGACTAAGTATGCCTTTTTCAGAATTTAAGTGAAAATTGTATTTGTTGTTTTCAAAATACTGCACAGATATAAAAAATACTCCAAAAATTACCACAATTAATAAAAAAATATTTATTTTTTTCATATTTTACCTCTTTACATCAAAGTCAAAATAAAAACCTAGTGGAGTTTCATCATCAAAAAGCTCTATTCTAAAACGCATTATATCTAGAGTGCAAGAACTTAAAACTAATTTAGCATGATAAGTATTGTTTATTTTTTTAAATTGTGGAACAATATCTCCCATATACATATTAAGTCCATAAACCCTAGCATTAAGTTTTTTAAACTCACCTAAATTGGTAATATTTAAATCAAGCTCATTTAATGTAGTAATAGGCTTTGGATTTAAATTTACTAAGACTTTTTTATCCTTAAAATTGTATTCACATTCTTGAATGTTTAGATCACATGTTAGAGGTGTTAAAATGGTAATTAATTCTCTCTTTTTTCCGGTATTTGATGAATTGGTGTAAAAATAAGCCCCGCATATAGCAAAGACTATAGCTAAGGCAAAGACAAGTAGATTTTTCATTATTTTTTAATGCTTCTTGACTCGATATCTTTTAGTTCAATCGTGCTATTATCATCAAAATAAAGAGTTAGATTGGCCTTTGTTTGCGGTGTGATATTTTCTTTGAGATTTAGTATCATAATGTGCATCCCACCAGGTTTAAGTTCAGTGCTTGAATTAGCTTTTATTGTGATTTGAGGAATTTGAACCATCATTTTTTTACCATCCTTCATAATATGATCATGAATTTCAGCTGTATCGCTTAATGAACTTTGAGCTTTTATGAGTTTAATATCTTTGTTTGAGTTGTTTTTAAGTTCTAAAAAAAATGCCGTTGTTTTAGAATTAGGTGGAGTTTGTCTTACATAAGGATCATTTATAGTAATTTGATTTGAAAAAGCAAAAGTGCTTAATATGGCTAAACTAAGTAATTTTTTCATTATTTTTCCTTTTTTTGTTTTTGGTTATTTGTAAACATTATACACGGAAAAAATTAAAAATATATTTATTGTAAAAATATTATAATTAGCTCTTTGTTGTTTTAATTTTTAATAGAAAGGTGAAAATTGTTTAAAATTATATTAGCATTGTTTAGTTTGGCTGTGTTTGCAAATGCAAATAATCTTGCAAAAATTTATCTAAACGAAGGTATTGATGCAGTTGAAAGGGTATTGGAGCAAGAGTTAAGTAAAAAAGATTTTTGGCTTGATGAGATAAAAGACAAAAATATTAGTTTAGGATATTATGAGGAAAATGTTGCAATAGTTTTAACAAATAAAAGTGATAAAATTATTAGAGTTTATCACTACAATGATGGAAAAGTAGAAAAGAAATTTATCCAAAGGGATGTTTTAACAGGTTTAGCTGGAGATAAAGAAGTAGAAGGAGATTTAAAAACTCCAATAGGTTTTTACGAACTTGGAAAGAAATTTTATCCTGGTGATCCATATTATGGCCCATTTGCATTTGCAACAACTTACCCAAATGTTTTAGATAAAACTTTGGGTAAAACAGGTGGTGGTATTTGGATTCATGGCTATCCTTTAGATGGAACACGCTTGGATACTTATAAAACTAGAGGTTGTATTGCTGTGCATAATGATTTATTGGAAGATTTTAATAAATTAGTAGCTGATAGAAAATCTTATGCAATGACAGAAGAGAAAAATAAAGTAAGAGCAACTCATGATGAAATAGCGATTTTACTAGCTAATTTATTTGCCTGGAAAGATAGTTGGCAAAAAAGTGATATAAATAAGTATTTATCTTTTTATGATAAAAAAATTTTTAAACATAATAATAAATCCACTTATGAGCAATTTGCAAAAAATAAAGAAAGAATTTTTGCAAAGAGAGAAAAAAAGAGCATTAAATTTTCAGATCTTAGCATAAGTCCTTATCCAAATGATAAAAATGAGAAAATTTTTAGAATAGGATTTTATGAAGACTATCGTAGCACTAACTATAAATTCAAAGGAGAAAAAGTCCTTTATGTTAAGCTAGTTGAAGATAAAATGCAAATTTTAGCTGAACAATAATGGCATATATAAAAATTGATCGTTTGGCTTATGAGTATAATCTTGACTTAATAGCCTCTAAAGCAGGAGGTTATCAAAAAGTAATATGTGTTTTTAAAGATAATGCTTATGGACATGGAGCTAAGCTTTTAGCTCCTATAGCTAGAGCAAAAGGTATAAATTTTATAGCGGTAAAAAATGAAGCTGAAGCAAAAGAGCTTGAAGATATTTTTGATAATATCTTAATTCTATCCCATCATCCACATGGCAATGAAAGTGAAAAATTTATTTATGCTTTAAATGATAAAAATGATATTAAAAAATTCAAGCAAAATATAAAAATTCATTTAGTTGTAGATACAAATATGCATAGAAATGGAATTATACCTGAAGAAATTCAAGAAGTGATACAAGAACTACAAAGTAATAATTTAATACTTCATGGAGTGATGATGCACTTTGCAGGAAGTGATGAAATAGATGCTAGTTATTTTGTGCAAAAACAAAAATTTAAACAAGCTAAAGAGCTAATATATACTTTGCTTTGTGATGAAGCTAAAAAGCTTATATTTCATTCACATAATTCTGAAGCATTGTTTAGAGCAAGCGAGCTTGGGTGCGATGAGTATTGTAGAGTAGGGCTTGTGCAATTTGGCTATGCGCATTTTAATAAAGACTTACGCAAAGTTTTAAGTTTATGGGCTGAAAAATTAAGCCAAAGAGCGTTGAAAAAAGGTCAAAGTGTTGGTTATGGTGGTGTATATAATGCAAAAGAAGATCTTGAAATAGCAACTTATGATTTAGGTTATGCAGATGGGCTTTTGCGTTATGATGGAAAACAAGATTTTTTTCTTCCTAATGGTAAGAAATTGCTTGGAAAAATGTCTATGGATAGTTTTTCTTGTGAGAATGATGAAGATGAAATTTGTGTTTTAAATGATGCAAATATTATGGCTAGTTTTTTTAATACTATCAACTATGAAATTTTAGTCAAACTTTCTCCAAATTTGAAAAGAATTTTAGTTTAAGATAAAAAGTGTTAATATATCTAAAGAAAGGGCAAATATGGCATTTTTAAATTGGGCTATTTTAATTTTATTTTTATTTATAGTATTTTTATTGATAAATCGTTACGAGAGAAAAATAAAAATTTTATATAAAAATATTGAAATCTTGAAAAACGAGTGTAAAAAAAATAGTGAAAATATAGAAAAAAATAGAATTTTAATAGAAAAAAATAGATCAAATATCGAAGATATAAAAATTCAAGATTAATTTTTATCTTGAAGTATTTTTGCTATCAATTCTAATGGATGTAAAAAATGCGTGGAGGATTTTTCATGCTCTAATGCATTTGAAATTTGCATTCTACAAGCTGAACATTCTGCACTGATAATTTCCACATTGCTTTTTTGTATATTTTGAGCTTTTCTTATACCAACTTGCAAAGCTTTTTCATAGTGATCAGTTTGCATACTAACACCACCAAAACCACAGCATTCATTTGAGTTAATAAGTTCTTTGAAAGTATAGTTTTGTTTAAGCAAGGCTCTAGGTTCTTTAAAAACACCTTGCATTTTTCTTGCATGACAAGGATCGTGGTATGCAATTTTTGTCTTTAATTTTTTCTTTGTTTTTAAAAGCTCTTCTAGTTTAGTATATTCATAAAAATATTTTGTTGCAAGTAGTATTTTACTAGAAATATTTTTAGCTCTTATAGCCCATTCTTCATCTTTTTGCATGTGGAAAAAATGTTCATAGTCTATATTAATCATCGCAGAACAGGTTGCTTCGGGGATAATGATATAATCTAGAGTTTTTAATTTTTCTTCAAAATAAACGATATTTTTTTTAGCTAAAATTTCTATACTTTTAAAATCTCCAGTAAAATAATGAGGAGCACCGCAACAAGATTGATCTTTTAATAAATCAACATTGATTTTAAGATGTTTACAAATTTCAAGCAAAGCAAAGCCCGTATTTGTATAAGAGTAATTTGACAAGCAGCCTATAAAAAGTCCTATGGTTTTTTCACCTTGATTATTTATGAAATCAGGATTAGAAGCTAGAAAGCTTTTTTTAGCTAAAGAAGGAAGCAAGCGATCTTTTTTAATTAAAGGTAGGTTAAATTTAGCTTTCATTCCCAAATTTTTATGTTGTAAACTAAAAGCACAGCTTTGGAAAACATAACCAAATCTTGCTAAAATATCTAGAATTTTTCTGCGTCTTAGAAAAAAGAAAGCAAGTTTTTTGTACCAAGCAATGCCAAATTTTTGTGCTATATCGTAACGCACTTTTTCAATAGCGCTATCCACTCTTAAATGGCTTGGACAAACTTCAACGCAATTTGTACACAAAAAACATGATTCAAATATTTTTTTAAGATTTTTATCAAGCTCTAGTTCTTGGTTTTCATAAGCACTGATTAAATCTAAAAAGCCACGAGGGGAAGTACTCTCATCACGATTTATTTCATGTATGGTGCAAACTGGTATGCATTTTCCACATTTTACGCAAGCATTAGAAATTTCATTAACATTTAACATATTAAACCGTTTTAGAGAAAACTTTTTTATCTTCGCTAATGCGTTTTAAATATTTATCAAAACACATAGCAATATTACGGATTAAAAGTACTCCTGTTTCATTAACTTTGATATGAGTTTTATCTATGTTGATAAATTCATTAAGTTTTTGGAGTTCTTCTAAATCTTGCTTAAAATATTCAAAAAAATCAATCTTAAATTTACTTTCAATATTTTTTATATTAAGAGCAAAATTACTCATAAGTTCCATAATAACAGCTTTTCTTAGTTCATCATCATCATCAAGCATAATACCTTTTTCGCAAGGCAATCGACCTTCATCGATAGCCTTTTCGTAGCTTGGCATATCTTTGAAATTTTGCATATAGTGTCTTTTACCTTCGCCTATACTTGTTAGGCCAATCCCGATTAAATCGGTTCCGCCTTTTGTAGTATAGCCTTGAAAATTTCTATGCAAACTACCATTTTCTAAGGCTTTAAAAAGTTCATCTTGTGGTTTTGCAAAATGATCCATTCCTATCATTTTATAACCATTTTGAGTTAAAAATTTTTCACAATATTCTAAAATTTGAAGTTTTACATCAGGGCTTGGTAGAGTGTTTTCGTCAAATTTTCTCATATTTTTTTTAAGCCAAGGCACATGTGCATAATTAAAAATAGCAAAGCGATCGGGATTAATCAGCAGTGCTTTTTCTAAAGTTTGCTTAAAACTTTCTAGACTTTGATAAGGAAGGCCATAAATTAAATCCATATTTACTGAATTTATCCCTTTTTTTCTTACCATATCTACTGCATTTTTGGTAAGTTCAAAAGGTTGAATTCTATGAATTTCCTTTTGAACCTTTTCGTTAAAATCTTGCACACCAAAACTAATACGGTTGAAGCCATTTTGAATTAAAACATCAGCTTGTTCTTCATTTAAGAATCTAGGATCAATTTCACAACTTACTTCACTATCTTGGGTAAAATTTGGAAAAATGCTTTTTATTTTAAAAATCAAACTTTGCAATTGTTTAGCAGAAAAAAAAGTAGGTGTACCACCACCAAAATGCATTTGAGCTACTTCTCTTTGTGTGTCAATGGTATTTGTTAAAAGATCAAGTTCTTTAAAAAGATAATTTAAATACCTTTCTTTACTTTCTTCTTTTGCGGTATATATTACATTACAACCGCAAAAATAACAAGCACTCCTGCAAAAAGGCAAATGAAAATATAAAGATAATTGTGCTGTTTGTTGTTTTAAAATTTTTATATAGTCTTCATATTTAAAATGGGTGTTAAATTCTACCGCAGTAGGATAAGAAGTGTATCTAGGTCCTGCTTTGGAATATTTAACAAAATTTTTATAATCTCTCATTTTTTACCTTTTTGCATCATTTCTTTCATGTTTATAAATAAGTTAGGATGTTTTGTATGAATATTGCTGATTAATTGATCTAAATCAATATTAACTTCTTTTATACCTTTGGAAACTTGATGTTTAATCTCATCCATTGCGACTGTCCATACATCATTAAAGTCAATAGGAATTTGTTGATAGATAGCCTTTTCTAGTTTAAGTTCAAAATTATCCTTTTGTATCTTTTTGGCACTTTGTAAAAACTCAATCAGAGTTTTTACAGAAAACATAGTTTTAACTTCATCATTTTCATCTACTATAAACCATGGTTCGGGTGCTAAATCATGGCCATTTTTTAGACTTAACTTTTTTTCTTTATCGTTAATGTGGGTTAGATGAAATATAGTTTGATTGTGTTTTTCTATGCCCAAATGATTAGATAATTCATTGATTATATCTTGAGAACTTTTTTTGCTTAGACTATTCAATCTCACTCCTTATTTGTTAATAATTTTGCAATTTCTTTTGCATGATAAGTTATGATAAGCTTAGCTCCAGCTCTTTTAAAAGCAAGCATAGTTTCAAGTACTATTTTTTCATAGTCAATCACACCTGCTTTTTGACCTGCTTTTAGCAAAGCATATTCCCCGCTTACATTATACACACAAAGTGGAAGTTTAGAATGATTTGCTATATCTTTTACTACATCTAAATACGCAAGTGCTGGTTTTACCATTAAGATGTCAGCGCCTTGTTTTTCATCTTCTAAGCTCTCACATAAGGCTTCTTTACCATTGGCAAAATCCATTTGATAGGTTTTTCTATCTCCATAACTTGGTGCAGAATCAGCCACATCTCTAAAAGGCCCATAATAGGCTGAAGCAAATTTGGTAGAATAAGCCATAATAGGTAAATTTTCAAAACCATTTTCATCTAAAGTTTTTCTTAAAGTTTCAATAATACCATCCATCATGCCGCTTGGTGCTATCATATCTGCACCGTTTTTAGCATGAATTAGAGCTTGTTTGGCTGAAATTTCTAAAGTTAAATCATTATCTACGCTTTTACTTTTTGGATCAATAATACCACAATGCCCATGATCAGTATACTCACAAAAACAAAGATCGGTAATTACTACCAAATCAGGAAATTTTGCTTTAATAGCTCTTAGACTTGTAGCAATCAAACCATCATCGCTTAATGCATCACTTCCACAACTATCTTTTTTGGAACTTTCTAACACGCCAAATAAAATAATCGCTTTAATACCAAGATTAATTAACTCCTCACATTCTTTTAAAATTTCATCTAAGCTCATTTGAAACACACCTGGCATAGACGTGATTTCATTTTTAATATTAGCACCATTGATAACAAAAAGTGGATAGATTAAATCATCTAAATTTAAGGTATTTTCTTTTACTAAGCTTCTAATATTCTCATTAAGTCTTAATCTTCTAAAGCGTTTAAACATAAATTTCCTTTTTGTTTGTTAAAATTGTTTAAATTCTAGCATATTTTTTATAAAAAAGGTAAAGTAAAGTAATGACTATTCAAATTTCTGAAATAGCAAAACTCCCCACTCGTTTTGGGGAATTTAATATACAAAGTTTTAAAGAAAATGATAAAGAACATCTTTGTATTTTTAAAGGAAAATTGGAAAAAGAAGTTAATATTAGAATCCATTCAGAATGTTTAACAGGGGATGTTTTGGGAAGCTTAAAATGTGATTGTGGAGAACAGCTTGATTTTTCTTTAAAATACATTCAAGAGCATGGTGGTATGGTAATTTATCTAAGGCAAGAAGGAAGAGGTATAGGACTTTTTAATAAAATTAATGCTTATGCTTTGCAAGATAAGGGTTTTAATACCATAGAAGCAAATCATCAATTAGGTTTTAAGGCAGATGAGCGTAGTTATGAAATAGTAGAATTTATACTTAAGCATTATAAGATTTCTAAAATTAACCTTTTAACTAATAATCCTGAAAAACTAAATTCATTAAAAGAAAAAATTAATTTAAGAGTGCCTATTTTAATAAAAGCAAATCGTTTTAATAAAGATTATTTAGAAATTAAATATACACAAATGGGACATCTAAATTGAAAAAATACGAAGAGCAATTAAATTTTTTAAAAGATTTTGCAAATAAAGATGATTTTTTTAAAAAAATCACGCTCTATAAAGAGTTGTTAGAAAAATTTAATGCTGTGCATAATTTAACTCATTTTGAAAATATAGATGAAAATATTATTGATAGTGTTAAAATTTTAGATTTTTATGATTTGAGTAATAAAAAAAAGATCATTGATATTGGAAGCGGGGCCGGTTTTCCTGCATTATTTTTAGCTTGTATTTTGCAAGATAATGAATTTTTTCTTTTTGAGCCTAGCGCTAAAAAGGCCTCATTTTTAAGGGTGGTTAAAACTGAACTTAATTTGATAAATGTAAATATCATAAAAGAAAAATTACAAAACTATCCACCTTTTAAAGTAGATTTAATTACTTCAAGAGCTTTGATGGATGTAAAACCTTTGGTAGAAATTTCAAATGGTTTTTATGATAAAAATACTTTATTTTTGCTTTATAAAGGAAGTGAAGTTTATAATGAATTGCAAGAATTGAAAGATTATAAAATTTTTAATCAAGGCTTTAGGAATTATTGTCTTTTAAAGATAAAGGAAAAAATATGTTAATTTTTGGACATCCTTTGATAAATATGCAAAAATTTAGTTGTTATGAAAATATTTTTATCAAAACAAATGTAAATTGTTTTAATTATAATGAACAAAATATAAAAAGTGCAAAAGAGGAAAAAATAGATTTTGCTATATATGCCAAGAATGAGGAAGAAATTTTACTTTCTAATGCACTAGGAGCAAAATATATTTTAATAGAAGATGAGAGATTAGCAAAAATTGCCTCAAAAATGGCTGAGTTTTATATGTTTGACTCTAAAATTTTATTTTTACTTGATGTTTTAGATAATAATTTAAAAAAAGCTTATGAGTTAAGCGTTGATGGAGTGTGTTTAAAATCTTATATCACC
>NZ_JAKMPZ010000014.1:0-33497 GCF_025771325.1 Campylobacter sp. RKI_CA19_01122
GGTAAAAGTTAAAAAAGGCTTTTTAATAGTATAAAATTTTTCATAAAATTTAGCTCTAAGATCAATGACTAATTCATTTTCTAAAAATTTATCGAGTTCATCAGAGAAACTATCTTTGTAATATTTTTCTATATTAAATTCTTTAATTTTCTCTCCTTGTTTTAATTTGTAATAAGGTATTAAATCTTTTGCTAAAATAGGACCAAAAAGATTAGAAAATATCAAAACATTCTCATCTATGTATTTTCTTGAATTCTCGCTTAAATTTTCATAGTCTAAATGATCAAAAGCAACTCCATTATATCTTTGAATAGCTTTGTTTGTTTCTTTTGTTAAAATATCATGAGTTAATTCTTCTATTTCACTTGCATCTTTTATACCAAAAAATTTTTCAAGTTCAACTTCATTGCATTGATTTATATGATTTTTATATTTTGTAAGTACCTCAAGTCTTTTACTATATAAATTACTAAAAACAAAAGAGTTTTTATTTATATAATCTTGCGTATTTATTTTATTTTTGCTTTCGCTAGGTGAAAATAAAATTTTCATAATCAATCCTTTATTTTTTAAAAATTATATAAAATTATTTAAAACACTTGACATTAATTTAAAATTACATTATAATTCAACTTTATTTTTTGCTGGTTTAGCTCAGTTGGTAGAGCAGCTGCCTTGTAAGCAGCAGGTCGGGGGTTCAAGTCCCTTAACCAGCTCCATTGTTGATGGCAGTGTTTGACCAGAAATAAAAAGCATTTTTATCATGGTGAGTTACTCAAGTGGCCAACGAGGGCAGACTGTAAATCTGCTGGCTTTCGCCTTCCGTGGTTCGAATCCACGACTCACCACCATTGCTTTGCGGGAATAGCTCAGTTGGCTAGAGCATCAGCCTTCCAAGCTGAGGGTCGCGGGTTCGAGTCCCGTTTCCCGCTCCAACCTAATTTTGGTAGAGTGAAACTGGGAGCTGTTTTTAAATTAAGAATTTCTAGCAGTTTCAATTTCCAAAATTTTATAATTTATGTTTTTAATTTTTCTGAGCGCTCGTATGGCTCAGAGGTAGAGCACTCCCTTGGTAAGGGAGAGGTCGCGGGTTCAAGTCCCGCTATGAGCTCCATTGATTTCAAAAGATTATAAAACATAAATTAGTATTTGTTTGTAAATTTTATATGGAGGAAAAAGATGGCTAAAGAAAAATTTTCACGTAATAAGCCTCACGTAAATATTGGTACTATTGGTCATGTTGACCACGGTAAAACTACTTTAACAGCTGCTATCTCTGCTGTTCTTTCAAGAAGAGGTTTGGCTGAGCTTAAAGATTATGATAATATCGACAATGCTCCTGAAGAAAAAGAGCGTGGTATTACTATTGCAACTTCTCACATTGAGTATGAAACAGAAAATCGTCACTATGCTCACGTAGACTGCCCAGGTCACGCTGACTATGTTAAAAATATGATTACTGGTGCTGCTCAAATGGACGGTGCTATTCTTGTTGTTTCTGCTGCAGATGGTCCAATGCCACAAACTAGAGAGCACATCTTACTTTCTCGCCAAGTAGGTGTACCATATATCGTTGTTTTCATGAATAAAGCTGATATGGTTGATGATGCTGAATTATTAGAATTAGTTGAAATGGAAATTAGAGAACTATTAAGTTCTTATGACTTCCCAGGAGATGATACTCCAATTATTTCAGGTTCTGCTTTACAAGCTCTTGAAGAAGCAAAAGCCGGACAAGATGGTGAATGGTCTAAAAAAATCTTAGATCTTATGGCAGCAGTTGATGAGTATATTCCAACTCCAGCTCGTGATACAGATAAAGATTTCTTAATGCCAATCGAAGACGTATTCTCAATTTCAGGTCGTGGTACAGTTGTTACTGGTAGAATTGAAAAAGGTGTTGTTAAAGTTGGTGATACTATTGAAATAGTTGGTATTAGAGAAACACAAAGCACTACAGTAACTGGTGTTGAAATGTTTAGAAAAGAAATGGATCAAGGTGAAGCAGGTGATAATGTAGGTGTTCTTCTACGTGGTACTAAAAAAGAAGATGTTCTTCGTGGTATGGTTCTTGCTAAGCCAAAATCAATTACTCCACATACTGACTTTGAAGCAGAAGTTTATATTTTAAATAAAGATGAAGGTGGTCGTCATACTCCATTCTTTAATAACTATAGACCACAGTTCTATGTAAGAACAACGGATGTTACTGGTTCTATCCAACTTGCAGAAGGCGTTGAAATGGTTATGCCAGGTGAAAATGTTAGAATTACTGTAAGCCTTATTGCACCAGTTGCACTTGAAGAAGGTACTCGTTTTGCTATCCGTGAAGGTGGCCGTACTGTTGGTTCAGGTGTTGTATCTAAAATTATTAAATAATCATAAGCGAGATTTTATCTCGCTTCTTAAGGAATAAAAATGAGAATTAAAGTTGGCTTGAAATGTGAAGAGTGCGGTGATATTAATTACAGTACTTTTAAAAATAGTAAAAATACAACTGAAAAATTAGAATTAAAAAAATATTGCCCAAGATTAAAAAAACATACAGTTCATAAAGAAGTTAAATTAAAAAGTTAAGGCTTTTATATAAAAGCCCTTAGGGCAATAGCTCCAACGGTAGAGCGCCGGATTCCAAATCCGATGGTTGGGGGTTCGAATCCCTCTTGCCCTGCCACAAAATAAGGTTAAATATGGAAAAACTAATAACTTATTTTAAATTGTCAAAAGCTGAATTATCAAAAGTTATTTGGCCTTTGAAAGAGCAAGTTAGAAATGCTTATATTACTGTTTTTGTAGTTGTTACTGTTGTTTCATTATTTTTAGCATTGGTTGACTTGATTATGTCATTTTCATTATCTAAGATTATAGGATAAAATAATGAATCATAAATGGTATGCAATTCAAACTTATGCAGGTAGTGAAATGGCTGTAAAAAGAGCCATAGAAAATTTAGTTAGAGATCATGGAATTCAAGAGCAATTGCTAGAAGTAATTGTTCCAACTGAAGATGTGATTGAATTTAAAAATGGTAAAGAAAAAATAAGCGAAAGAAGTTTGTATTCAGGCTATGTATTTGCCAATATTGACTTATCAACAGAACTTTGGCATAAAATTCAATCTTTGCCAAAAGTTGGTCGTTTTATAGGGGAAAGTAAAAAACCAACCCCATTAAGTGAAAAAGATATCAATCTTATTTTAGAAAAGGTGAAAAATAAAGCAGCACCTAAACCTAAAATTTCATTTGATAAAGAAGAAAGTGTAAGAATAACCGAAGGTCCTTTTGCAAACTTTGTTGGTATTGTAGAAGAATATGATATGGTTAGAGGGGTTTTAAAGCTAAATGTTTCAATATTTGGCAGATCAACTCCAGTAGAGATCTTATACTCTCAAGTTGAAAAAATAGTTTGATAATATAGCAAGTAAAGGAGTAAGGTTATGGCTAAAAAAGTCGTAGGAGAAATAAAATTACAAATAGCTGCTACTAAGGCTAATCCATCACCTCCAGTTGGTCCTGCTTTGGGTCAACAAGGTGTTAATATTATGGAATTTTGTAAGGCATTTAATGAAAGAACAAAAGATATGGCTGGCTTTAATATTCCAGTTGTTATTACTGTATATGCAGATAAAAGCTTTACATTTATCACAAAACAACCACCAGCTACTGATTTAATCAAAAAAGCTGCAGGTATTTCTAAAGGTGCGGATAATCCTTTAAAAAATAAAGTAGGTAAATTAACTAAAGCACAAGTTTTAGAAATTGTTGATAAAAAAATAGCTGATATGAACACAAAAGATAGAGAGCAAGCTGCTAAGATTATTATGGGTTCTGCTCGTTCTATGGGTGTTGAAATCGTAGATTAATACTCTTTACCGCCAAGAGTTTAAAAAGGCGGTAGCACTTTATATAAAATGCGGAGAAAAATTAATGTCAAAAAATACTAAAAGATTTACAGAATTATTAAAAAAAATAGATTCAAATAAAAATTACTTAATGGATGAAGCAATAAGCACAGTTAAAACTCTTGCATCTGCTAAATTTGATGAAACAGTTGAAATTGCTTTAAAATTAAATGTTGATCCAAGACATGCAGATCAGATGGTAAGAGGTAGTGTAGTTTTACCTTGTGGTACAGGTAAAAAAGTGCGTGTTGCTGTTATAGCAAAAGATGCAAAAGCTGATGAGGCAAAAAATGCAGGTGCTGATATAGTTGGTAGTGATGATTTAGTAGAAGAAATTCAAAAAGGAAATATGAATTTTGATGTTTTAATTGCTACTCCAAATTTGATGGGTTTAGTTGGTAAGGTAGGTCGTATTTTAGGACCTAAAGGTTTAATGCCAAATCCTAAGACAGGTACTGTGACAATGGATGTTGCACAAGCTGTGAATAATGCTAAAAATGGTCAAGTTAACTTCCGTGTTGATAAGCAAGGAAATATCCATGCAGGTTTAGGTAAAGTTAGCTTTACTCAAGAACAATTAAAAGAAAATATGACAGCATTTGTAAAAGCTATTAATAAACACAAGCCAGCTGCTGCAAAAGGAAGATATATTAAAAATGCTAGTCTTTCTTTAACTATGAGTCCTTCTCTTTCTCTTGATACTCAAGAATTACTTGATACAAAATAAAATTAATGAGAGTTTTACTCTCATTAATAAAAATTAGATAAGATAATAACTTTTATTTTATCTAATTTTTATCTTAGATTGGAGATAGCCGAGGTCCTAGGACTTAATTAGATTTTTCTGCTCTGCTTGAAATCACCGGTCGGAAAGGAGTAAAGATGACTAAAAGCCAAAAAGTTGAACTTGTTTCTAAACTTGAAGAAGGTTTTAAAGTTAGTGAGGCTGTTGTAGTTTGTAACTATAAGGGTTTAAATACTAAAAAACTTGAAGAGTTAAGAAATAATGCGAGAGAAATGGATGTTAATGTTCAAATTATTAAAAATACTTTAGCAAGTATTGCTCTTAAAAATGCCGGCAAAGATGGAATGGGACTTAAAGATACTAATATTTATCTTTGGGGTGAAGACCAATTAAATGTTTCAAAAGTTGCTGATAAATTTAGCGAAGCTAATCAAGCATTTGAGATCAAAACTGCATTTATCGAAGGCGAAGTTGCTTCTGTAGATAAAGTTAAAGCTTTAGCTAAAATGCCTTCTCGCAATGAATTACTTGCTATGCTTTTGCAAGTTTGGAATGCACCAATCACCAATTTTACAATTGGACTAAATGCATTAAAAGAAAAAAAAGAAGCTGAATAAAATTATAAAAAGGATAAAAAATGGCAATTACTAAAGAAGATGTATTAGAATTTATTTCTAACCTAAGTGTTCTTGAGCTTTCAGAATTAGTAAAAGAATTTGAAGAAAAATTTGGTGTTTCTGCTGCTCCAGTTATGGTTGCGGGTGCTGCTGTTGCGGGTGCTGCTGGCGGTGCTGCTGAAGAAAAAACTGAATTTGATATTGTATTACAAGATGGTGGCGATAAAAAAATTAATGTAATTAAAGTTGTTCGTGCTTTAACTGGTCTTGGATTAAAAGAAGCAAAAGATGCAGTTGAACAAACTCCATCAGTTCTTAAAGAAGGTGTTAGTAAAGCTGAAGCTGAAGAAGCTAAAAAACAACTTGAAGAAGCTGGCGCTAAGGTTGAACTTAAATAATTTTTTATTTTTAAAAGAAAGGATTTTATATCCTTTCTTGTTTTCCTTTAATAAGGATTCTTTCTTTCAATACTTTTACCATGGGGTATAATAATATGTTAAATTCACAATCAGGAAATCGTTTAAGAATAGACTTCTCGAATGTTCCACAACAAATAGACATTCCAAATTTATTACAATTACAAAAAAAGAGTTTTGATTATTTTTTAAATTTAGATGCAAAAAATTCAGAAAGTGGAATTGAAAAAGTTTTCAAATCTATCTTTCCAATCCATGATCCGCAAAATAGATTAAGTTTAGAATATGTAAGTAGTGAAGTAGGTAAACCTAAATACACCATTAGAGAGTGCATGGAAAGAGGTTTAACTTATTCTGTAAATTTGAAAATGAAAATCCGTTTAACTTTACATGAAAAAGATGAAAAAACGGGTGAAAAAATCGGTATAAAAGATATCAAAGAACAAGAAATTTATATTAGAGAAATTCCTTTAATGACAGATAGAATTTCTTTTATAATTAATGGGGTTGAAAGAGTTGTTGTAAATCAACTTCATAGAAGTCCAGGTGTTATTTTTAAAGAAGAAGAAAGTTCTACTGTTGCAAATAAATTAGTATATACAGCTCAAATTATACCAGATCGTGGTTCTTGGCTTTATTTTGAATATGATGCAAAAGATGTGCTTTATGTGCGTATTAATAAAAGAAGGAAAGTGCCTATTACTATTTTATTTAGAGCACTTGGTTATAAAAAGCAAGATATTATAAAATTATTTTACCCTATACAAACTATTCATGTTAAAAAAGATAAATTTTTAACTGAATTTAATCCAAATAACTTTTTAGATAGAGTCGAATATGACTTAAAAGATGAAAAAGGTAATGTTGTACACCAAGCCGGTAAAAGAATGACAAAGAAAAAAGCTGAGCAACTTATAAAAGACGGTGTTAAATGGGTTGAATATCCAATTGAAATTTTAACAAATAGATATTTAGCTAACCCTATTATTAATAAAGAAACCGGTGAGGTTTTGTTTGATTCTTTAACGCTATTAGATGAGGGAAAATTAGCTAAAATTAAAGAAGAAAAACAATTTGATATTGCAAATGACTTAGCAAATGGAGTTGATGCTGCTATTATTAATTCTTTCATTCAAGATAATGAGACTTTAAAATTATTAAAACAAACTGAAAATATAGAAGATGAAAATGATTTAGCAGCTATTAGAATTTATAAAGTAATGAGACCAGGCGAGCCTGTAGTAAAAGATGCTGCAAAAGCTTTTGTAAATGATTTATTTTTTAATCCTGAAAGATATGATCTAACAAAAGTTGGTCGTATGAAAATGAATCATAAACTAGGATTAGATACACCTGAATATGTTACAGTTTTAACAAATGAAGATATAGTAAAAACTGCAAAATATTTAATTAAAGTAAAAAATGGTAGAGGCCATATTGATGATAGAGATCATTTAGGTAATCGTCGTATTAGATCGATTGGAGAGCTTTTAGCTAATGAACTTCATGTGGGTCTTGCTAAAATGCAAAAATCAATTAGAGATAAATTTACCGCATTAAATGCAGATATTGATAAAGTAATGCCTTATGACTTAATCAATCCTAAAACAATTACTGTGACAATTATGGAATTTTTTACCGGTGGTCAATTGTCTCAATTTATGGATCAAACAAATCCATTAAGCGAGGTAACTCATAAGCGTCGTTTATCTGCGCTTGGCGAGGGCGGTTTAGTAAAAGAAAGAGCGGGTTTTGAAGTGCGTGATGTCCATGCAACGCATTATGGAAGAATTTGCCCTGTTGAAACTCCAGAAGGTCAAAATATCGGTTTGATTAATACGCTTTCAACTTATGCTAAAGTAAATGATCTAGGTTTTGTTGAAGCACCTTATAAGAAAGTAGAAAATGGAAAAGTAAGCAATGAAATTGTTTATTTAACCGCTACTCAAGAAGAAGGTTTAGTGATCGCAGCTGCTTCAACTAAAATTGATGAAAAAGGTAATATTGTTGAAGAATTTGTTGAAGCAAGACAAGATGGTGAAACAATCTTAGCAAGAAGAGAAGAAGTGCATTTGATTGATCTTTGTTCAGGTATGATAGTAGGGGTCGCAGCTTCTTTGATTCCATTTTTGGAGCATGATGATGCAAACAGAGCCCTGATGGGTTCAAACATGCAGCGTCAAGCAGTGCCTTTACTAACCGCACAAGCACCTATAGTAGGTACTGGTATGGAAAAAATCATTGCACGTGATGCTTGGGAAGCTATTAAAGCTAAAAGAGCAGGTATTGTAGAAAAAGTTGATAATAAAAATATTTTTATTTTGGGCGAAGATGAAAATGGACCATTTATTGATCATTATAAAATGGAAAAAAATCTAAGAACTAACCAAAATACAACTTTTATTCAACACCCGATTGTGAAAAAAGGCGAATTTATTCAAGCAGGTCAAATTATTGCAGATGGTCCAAGTATGGACCAAGGAGAGCTTGCTATTGGTAAAAATGCTTTGATCGCATTTATGCCATGGCATGGATATAATTACGAAGATGCTATTGTAATTAGTGAGAAAATTTTACGCGAAGATACTTTCACTAGTGTTCATATTTATGAAAAAGAAGTAGAGGCTAGAGAACTTAAAGATGGCGTTGAAGAGATTACAAAAGATATTCCAAATGTTAAAGAGGAAGATTTAGCACATCTTGATGAGAGTGGTATTGCAAAAATAGGAACTCATATAAAGCCTGGTATGATTTTGGTAGGTAAAGTTTCACCTAAAGGTGAGGTAAAACCTACGCCTGAAGAAAGATTACTAAGAGCTATTTTTGGTGAAAAGGCAGGACATGTTGTAAATAAATCTTTATATGCAACTGCTTCATTGGAAGGTGTTGTTGTAGATGTAAAAATATTTACTAAAAAAGGTTATGAAAAAGATGCTCGTGCTGTAAAAGCCTATGATGATGAAAAATTAAATCTTGAAAAAGAACATCACGATAGACTTTTGATGATGGACAGAGAAGAAACTTTAAGAGTATGTTCTTTGCTTTCTAAATCACCTTTAAATTCAGACGAAGAAATAAATGGTGTTAAATATAAAAAAGGTTCCAAGGTAGAAATTACCGAGTTGGAAAAAATTAATCGTTTTGCATTAAATTCTTTAGTTAAAGCTTATTCTAAAGAAGTGCAAAAAGAATATGATGATTTAAAAAATCACTTCCAAAACGAGAAGAAAAAGCTTAAAACAGAGCATGATGAAAAATTAGAAATTTTAGAAAAAGATGATATTTTACCAAGTGGAGTGGTAAAACTTGTTAAAGTATATATTGCGACTAAGAGAAAATTAAAAGTTGGGGATAAAATGGCGGGACGCCATGGAAATAAAGGTATTGTATCTAATATCGTTCCAGAAGTTGATATGCCTTATTTACCTGATGGAAGACCTATTGATATAGCTTTAAATCCTCTAGGGGTTCCAAGTCGTATGAATATAGGACAAATTCTTGAAAGTCACTTAGGGATTGTTGGTATGAGACTAGGTGATCAAATTCAAGAAATTTTTGATAGAAAACAAAAAGATTTTGTAAAAGAATTACGCGAAAAAATTCTTGAAATTTGTAGTGTATCTAGACTTGAGCTAGAAAAGAAATTTGTACAAACTTTAAATGATGAGCAACTTATTTCTTATGCTAGAGATTGGGCTAAAGGGGTAAAATTTGCTACTCCTGTATTTGAAGGTGTAACGGTTGAAGAATTTGGTAAGCTTTTTGAAATGGCTAAAATAGCTATGGATGGAAAAAGCGAACTTTATGATGGAAGAACTGGTGAAAAAATGGCAGAGCGTGTGCATGTTGGATGTATGTATATGCTTAAATTACACCATTTAGTAGATGAAAAAGTTCACGCAAGAAGTACTGGACCTTATAGCTTAGTAACACAACAACCAGTTGGTGGTAAAGCATTATTTGGTGGGCAAAGATTTGGTGAGATGGAAGTTTGGGCTCTTGAAGCTTATGGAGCAGCTCATACTTTAAGAGAAATGCTTACTATTAAATCTGATGATGTTGAGGGTAGATTTAGTGCTTATAAAGCTTTAACAAAAGGCGAGAATGTTCCAGCAACAGGTATTCCAGAGACATTCTTTGTACTTACAAATGAATTAAAATCTCTTGCTTTAGATGTTGAGATTTTTGATAAGGATGAGAATAATGAGTAAATTTAAACCTATCGAAATAAAAGAAGATGGCAGACCTAGAGACTTTGAAGCTTTTCAATTAAGACTTGCAAGTCCCGAAAAAATCAAATCATGGTCTTATGGGGAAGTAAAAAAACCAGAAACGATTAATTATAGAACTCTAAAGCCTGAAAGAGATGGGCTTTTTTGTGCTAAAATTTTTGGACCAGTAAGAGATTATGAGTGTCTTTGTGGTAAGTATAAAAAAATGCGTTTTAAGGGCATTAAGTGTGAAAAATGTGGTGTTGAAGTTACTAGTTCTAAAGTGCGTCGTTCAAGAATGGGGCATATTGAGCTAGTTACCCCAGTAGCACATATATGGTATGTGAACTCTTTACCAAGTCGTATCGGTACTTTACTCGGCGTAAAGATGAAAGACTTAGAACGCGTATTATATTATGAAGCATATATAGTAGAAAATCCAGGTGATGCATACTATGATAATGAAAATACTAAAAAAGTTGAATTTTGTGATGTGTTAAATGAAGAGCAGTATTTAAATTTAATGCAACGCTATGAAAGTAGTGGATTTAAAGCTAGAATGGGTGGTGAAGTTGTTAGAGATTTACTAGCAAATTTAGATCTTGTCGAGCTTTTAAATAAATTAAAAGAAGATATTGCAGCAACTAATTCAGAAGCAAAGAAAAAAACTATCATCAAACGCTTAAAAGTGGTAGAAAATTTCTTAAATAGTAATTTAAATAGCAATACAAATATTGATGAAGTAGTACCAAATCGTCCTGAGTGGATGATGATCACAAATTTACCTGTATTACCACCTGATTTAAGACCTTTGGTAGCTTTAGATGGTGGAAAATTTGCAGTTTCTGATGTGAATGATTTATATAGAAGGGTTATCAATAGAAATACGCGTTTAAAAAGACTTATGGAGCTTGATGCACCTGAAATTATCATTAGAAACGAAAAAAGAATGCTACAAGAAGCAGTTGATGCTTTGTTTGATAATGGCAGAAGAGCAAATGCAGTTAAAGGTGCAAATAAGCGCCCATTGAAATCTTTAAGTGAAATTATCAAAGGTAAACAAGGTCGTTTTAGACAAAATCTACTTGGTAAAAGGGTGGATTTCTCAGGTCGTAGTGTTATTGTTGTTGGACCAAAACTTAGAATGGATCAATGCGGTTTACCTAAAAAAATGGCTTTAGAATTATTTAAACCACATTTGTTAGCTAAGCTTGAAGAAAAAGGTTATGCAACTACCGTAAAACAAGCTAAAAAAATGATAGAAAACAAAACTAATGAGGTTTGGGAGTGCTTAGAAGAGGTTGTTAAAGGTCATCCTGTAATGCTTAACCGTGCTCCAACCTTACATAAACTTTCCATCCAAGCTTTCCATCCTGTGCTTGTAGAGGGTAAAGCAATTCAACTTCATCCATTAGTGTGTGCGGCATTTAATGCTGACTTTGACGGGGACCAAATGGCTGTGCATGTGCCTTTATCTCAAGAGGCAATAGCTGAGTGTAAAGTATTAATGCTCTCATCTATGAATATCTTGCTTCCAGCAAGTGGTCGTTCTGTAACTGTACCTTCTCAAGATATGGTTTTGGGGATTTATTATTTATCTTTAGAAAAAGATGGTGCTAAAGGTGAGCATAAAATTTGCACAGGTATTGAAGAGGTTATGATTGCTCTAGAAGCAAAATCTTTAGATATTCATGCAAGCATTAGAAGTGTGGTTGATGGAAGAAAAATCACAACAACCGCGGGTAGATTGATTATTAAGTCTATCTTACCTGATTTTGTTCCTGAAAATATGTGGAATAAAGTCATGAAGAAAAAAGATATTGCAGCTTTGGTTGATTATGTTTATAAAGAGGGTGGCCTTGAAGTAAGTGCTAGCTTTTTAGATAAACTAAAAGATCTTGGTTTTGAATATGCAACAAAAGCAGGTATTTCTATTTCAATTGCTGATATTATTGTGCCTGATCAAAAGCAAAAAAGCATAGAAGAAGCTAAAAAACAAGTAAGAGAAATTCAAAATTCATATAATTTAGGTTTGATTACTTCGGGTGAAAGATATAATAAGATTATTGATATTTGGAAAAGCACTAATAATATCTTGTCAAAAGACATGATGGAGTTAATTAAAAAAGATAAAGAAGGATTTAACTCTATTTATATGATGGCAGATTCTGGTGCTAGAGGTTCAGCAGCTCAAATTTCACAGCTTGCTGCGATGAGAGGTCTTATGGCAAAACCTGATGGCTCAATCATTGAAACACCGATTATTTCAAATTTCCGTGAAGGACTTAATGTTCTTGAATATTTTATTTCAACTCATGGTGCTAGAAAAGGTCTCGCAGATACAGCATTAAAAACAGCAAATGCAGGTTATTTAACAAGAAAGCTTATCGATGTGGCACAAAATGTAAAAGTTACAATGGATGATTGTGGTGCACATGAGGGTGTTGAAATTAATGAAATCACAGCAGATGGTGTTGTGATTGAAACCTTAGAGGAAAGAATTTTAGGAAGAGTTTTAGCTGAAAATATTATTGATTCTATTACTAATGAAATTTTATTTTCAGAAGGTACTTTAATAGATGAAGAAAAAGCTAGAGTAATTGTTGAAAGTGGTGTAAAGAGTGTAAGTATTAGAACTCCTATTACTTGTAAAGCTAAAAAAGGAGTTTGTTCTAAATGCTATGGTATTAACCTAGGTGAGGGCAAATTAGTTAAGCCAGGTGAAGCTGTAGGTATTATATCTGCTCAATCAATCGGTGAACCAGGAACTCAGCTTACACTAAGAACTTTCCATAGTGGTGGTACTGCTAGTACAGATTTGCAAGATCGTCAAGTAGTAGCACACAAAGAAGGTTTTGTAAGATTTTATAATCTTAACACTTATGAAGATAGACAAGGTAAAACTATAGTGGCTAATCACCGCAATGCTGCTATTTTACTTGTTGAGCCAAAAATCAAAGCTCCATTTAAAGGAACTATCCATATTGAACATGCGTATGAAGATGTGGTGGTTAGTGTTAAAGCAAAAAACAATGAAGCTAAATTTATATTAAGAAAATATGATTTAGCAAAAGCTAATGAGCTTGCTGGTGTAAGTGGTAATATCGAAGGTAAGTTATATATTCCATATAGCGATGGTGTTGAAGTAGCTGAAAATGAAAGCATTGTTGAAGTAATCAAAGAAGGTTGGAATATACCAAATCGTATTCCTTATGCAAGTGAATTGCTAGTAAAAGATGGTGATCCTATCACTCAAGATATTATAGCAGGTGCAAAAGGCACATTAAAATTTTACATGCTCAAAGGCGATGGTTTAGATAGGATTAAAAATCTTAAAAAAGGTGATATAGTTAAAGAAAAAGGTGTTTTTGTTGTTATTGCTGATGAAAATGATAGAGAAGCAAAAAGACATTATATACCAAGAGAATCCGTGATTGAATTTGATGATAGTGCTTTTGTGAATAATCCTAAAGCTATCATAGCAAAATCAAGCAAAGAAGACAAAACTATCATTGCTGAATGGGATGCATATAATAACACCGTAATTGCAGAGGTTGCAGGTACTATAAATTTTGAAGATATTGAATCAGGCTATAGTGCTGATGAACAAATTGATGAAGCAACAGGTAAAAGATCGCTTGTTATTAATGAGTATTTACCAAGTGGAGTGCGTCCAGCGTTGTTAATTATAGGTGAAAATGATAAGGTAGTGCGTTATCAATTAGAGCCAAAAACTGTTATTTATGTAAATGATGGTGATAAGGTGAAGCAAGCTGATATTTTAGCTAAAACACCAAAGGCAGCAGCTAAATCAAAAGATATTACCGGGGGTCTTCCAAGAGTATCTGAATTGTTTGAAGCAAGAAAGCCGAAAAACACTGCTGTTGTAGCTGAAATTGATGGAGTTGTTAGATTTGATAAGCCTTTAAGATCAAAAGAAAGAATCATTATTCAAGCAGAAGATGGAAGTAGTGCAGAGTATTTGATAGATAAATCAAAACGTATTCAAGTAAGAGATGGTGAGTTTATCCATGCGGGTGAAAAATTAACCGATGGAGTTATTTCAAGCCATGATGTACTTAGAATTTTAGGTGAAAAAGCATTACATTATTATCTTATTTCTGAAATTCAGCAAGTTTATCGCGGTCAAGGTGTTGTGATTTCTGATAAGCATATTGAAATCATCGTATCACAAATGCTAAGACAAGTTAAAATTGTAGATAGTGGTCATACTAACTTCATCGTGGGTGATTTAGTTTCAAGAAGAAAATTCAGAGAAGAAAATGAAAGAATTTTAAGATATGGTGGTGAGCCTGCTGTGGCTGAACCTGTGTTACTTGGGGTAACAAGAGCGGCTATTGGAAGTGATAGCGTGATTTCAGCTGCTTCTTTCCAAGAAACAACGAAAGTTTTAACAGAAGCAAGTATTGCAGGTAAATTTGATTATCTTGAAGATCTGAAAGAAAATGTAATCTTAGGTCGTATGATTCCTGTTGGAACAGGATTATATCAAGAGCAAAAACTTAAATTAAAAGAAAAAGAATAAAAATCCCTAGCTAGGGATTTTTATTGATATATATTTTCTAATTCCGGAAAATATAATTTTAAATCTTGTTCTATTTTGTATTTTTCTTCTAGTAAAATTTTTTGATTTTTTTCTTTAAAATTTGCATTTGAGTAAAATATATGATATGAAATACTAATTGCAGCTATAATTTTTTCATCGTATTCAATTCCTATAGCCATACACTCAATTTCTGGGTTCATTTCCCCACTTTCTAATGCTATTTTATTTTCTTTGATAGAAGATAATTCTTCGTAAAGCTCTTTTAGATTATTTAATGTATTTGGTGTTATTTTCTCAAAAGGATTTGGATAAATTTTTTCAAGCTCTTTATAGGTTTTCTTTTCTAGTAATGCTTTTCCTAAAGATGTAGCGTAAGCTGGATATGAAGCACCGACAAAAGACTTGATTTGTATTTGATTATCCGAATCAAGTTTTTCTAAATAAAATACATTTCCTTCTTTTAATATTCCCATTTGGCATGTTTGTCCTGTTAAGTTTCTGATGTTTTTCATATGTTTTTTAATTAATTCTAATGCGCTATTTTTTATTGAAATACAACGGCTAATTTCTAAAATTTTATAATCTAATGTGTAAAATTTATTTTTATCACATTTAATGTAATTTTTAGCTTGTAAAGTTTGAAGTATAGGAGAAAGTGTCCCTGGAGGGATATTTAAATCTTTTGCAATAGAGCTTAGTGTATTTTTTTGATTATTATTGCCCAATAATTCTAAAATTTTTAAAACTCTTAATGTTGGTTGATGTGTCATTTTACTCCTTTTTCAATAGATAAATTCTATCATATTTTTTTACTTTTAGTAACATTTTTAATAATATAAAAAATATTTTCTATTAGTAGTTTTTGCTTTAGATGATTGATTATAACTACTTTTATAAGACTTTTGTATTGTTTTTTTATCATTTTGATGTTTTTAAAAATTTCTATTTTTAGCTATATTTTTTGTATATAAAAATATTTTTGTATATACAAAAAATGAAAGGAAAAATATGGGAATATTAAAGGGAACTTTACCAGCCTTATTAACTCCATATGATATGAGTGGAAATATTAATGAAAACGAATTTATTAAATACTGCGAATTTGGTATCTCAAAAGGTTTAAATGGATTATTTTGTAATGGTAGTGCAGGAGATTCTCAAGCTTTAGGTATAGAAGAGCAAATCAAAATAATGAAACTTACAAAAGAAGCTGCAAAAAATAATCTCCCTATTATTACAGGTATTGCATCAACAGTTTATCAAAATACTTTTACTTTGGCGCAAAAAGCATATGAATTAGGGCTTGATGCTTTATTACTTGCTATGCCTTATTATTATAAATTAAGTGAAGACGCACTTTTTGAATATATTAAAGATTTATCTTCTAAAGTGAAGCTTCCTTTGTATATTTATAACATCCCTCTTTTTGCACCAGCGCTAAGATTGAAATTTATAGAAAGGGTTTCAAAGCTTGATAATATTGCGGGTATAAAAGATAGCAGTGGAGATGCTTTGCTTTTAAATCATATATTAGATGTAGTGCCTAGTGATTTTGATGTTTTTGTAGGAAGAGAAGAATTTTATGCAGGAGCACTACTGATAGGGGCAAAGGGTTCTATGACTAGTATAGGTGGTGTTTTTCCAGAACTTATGAGTGAAATTTATAAATCAATCAATGAAAAAAATATAGATAGAGCTTTGCTGATTCAAAAAAGTTTATTAAAAGCTATAAGATTTGGTATGAGCATAGCTTTTCCTATGGGATTTGCTTTGCTTTTAAAAGCCAGAGGATTTGAATTTGCAAATACAAGCATCCATCCTTTATCACATGCCACAAAAGAAGAATTAAATACTCGTTTTAATGAAGCTAAAGAACTTGTTAAAACTATAGAAAAAGAAACGGGTATAAAATTATGAAAGCCTATATTATAGTCAATGAAAAAGATAATGTCGCTACTGCTTTGCGTGATTTTAAAAAAGGTGAAATCGTGGAAAATATAGAACTTTTAGATGATATTGCAAGTGGACATAAATTCGCACTAAAAGATATAAAAAAAGATGAAGTTGTCATCAAATATGCAGAAGCTATAGCTAGTGCAAGTTGTGATATTAATAAAGGTGAATGGGTGCATATTCACAATAGTGCAGGTATTAGAGGTCGTGGGGATAAGGAATAAATATGAAAAAGATAATGGGTTATAGAAGAGAAGAGGGAAAATTTGGCTTGAGAAATAAAGTCATTATTATACCAAGCGTGCATTGTGCTAATAAGGTGTGCGAAAATATAGCCAGAAAATGCAATGGGGCAGTATATATTAATCATCAACATGGCTGTTCTCAACTCGAATTTGATGCTTTACAAACTAGAGATGTTTTAATAGGCCATGGGAGTAATGCTAATGTTTTTGGTGTTTTAATTGTAGGACTTGGTTGTGAGGTAATACAAGCGAAAATAGTAGCTGAAAAAATAAAAGAAGTGACACCTTATAAGATGGTTGAATATTTAGTAATACAAGAGTGCGGTGGTAGTAAAAATACCATAGAAAAGGGTGTTAAAATAGTAAATCAAATGCTTGAAAATGCTGCAAAATTGGAAAAAACAGATGGCGATTTTAGTGATTTGATTTTAGGCACAGAATGTGGTGGTAGCGATAGTTATAGCGGTCTTAGTGCCAATCCTGCTTTAGGAAGTTTAAGTGATTTTGTAATTGATGAAGGTGGTGCAGTAATTTTAGCAGAAACTACAGAGCTTATAGGGTGTGAAGCCATACTTGCTAAGAGAGCAAAAAATGATGAAGTAGCTAAAAAGGTATATGATAAGATTTTAGGCTATGAGAATTTAGTTAAATCTTTTCATGCTGATATACGCGGAGCAAATCCTAGTCCGGGAAATATTGCAGGTGGGCTTAGCACTATAGAAGAAAAGTCTTTAGGTTGTGTTTATAAAGCAGGTACTAGAACTTTAATGGATGTGATTGATTATGCTAAACCTGTAATTTCCAAAGGACTTACTTTTATGAATACGCCAGGTAATGATATAGAACAACTTAGCGCTATGGTGGCAGGTGGAGCAAATATTTGTGTTTTTACTACAGGTCGTGGTACTCCTACAGGTTCAGCTATTGTGCCTACTATTAAAATGAGTTCTAATACTTTTTGTTATGAAAATATGAATGATGCTATTGATATTAATGCAGGAAGTATTATAGATGGGATTAAGACAAAAGAAGAAGTGCGTGATGAGCTTATAGATTTGATCATAAGAATTTCAAATGGAGAATTGGTAAAGGCAGAGTTAAATGAACAAAATGATTTTTCAGTTTGGAGACTTGCTACAACTTGCTAAATTAATAAAAAAGGATATATTATGGATTTAAAAATTAAAAACAAAATTTGTATCATCACAGGTGGTGCTAAAGGGATTGGTTATGGTATTGCTAAATTATGGGCTTTAGAAGGTGGGATTCCAATTATTTTTTCAAGAAGTGAAATTTCTAAAGAAAAAGATGATGAGCTAAAAGACATTTGCGGAAATTATGGATTTTATCAAATAGATTTAAAAAATACAGAACAAATTTCAACACTTGTTAAAAGTGTTGTTAATATATATGGTGGAATTTATGCTTTGGTTAATAATGCTGGAGCAAATGATAATTTACATATAGAAGATGCTACAACTGAAGAATTAATTAAATCTTATGAAAATAATCTTTTTCATTATTATACTATGACTAAAGAATGCTTACCATATATTAAAAAGCAACAAGGAAGTATATTAAATATCACAAGTAAAACCGGCTTAACAGGACAAGGTAGAACTTCAGCTTATGCTTCAGCAAAAGCTGCTCAAATAGGTTTTACAAGAGAATGGGCTTGCGCTTTTGCAAAAGATAATATTAGAGTTAATGCTATAGCACCAGCTGAAGTTATGACTCCTCTTTATGAAAAATGGTTGTCAAATTTTCCAAATCCAAAAGCTCAATATGAAAAAATAGCAAAATGCATACCATTAGGTCATCGTTTTACAACTATAGAAGAAATAGCAAACACAGCAGTTTTTACACTAAGTCCTCTTGCTTCACACACAACAGGACAAATTTTAACTCCTGATGGTGGATATATCCATTTAGATAGAGCTCTAAATTGGGATGAAATTTAATAACAAGGAGGATATATGTTAAATAACTCTAAAAATATAAAAATAGCAATTATTTTAGTAACTTCTCTTTTCTTTTTATGGGGAGTTAGTTATGGGCTGATTGATGTGATGAATAAGAATTTTCAAAATCATTTACATATCACTCAACATGAAAGTGGATTTTTGCAACTCGCTTATTTTGGTGCTTATTTTATCATAGCATTACCTGCTGGATATATAGCAAATAAATACTCTTATAAAATTGGTATTATTTTTGGGTTAATCTTGTATGCAATAGGTTGTTTATTGATTATTCCAGCTACAAATTTAGCTAATTTTTACTTATTTTTATTTGCTTTTTTTATTTTAGCTTGCGGTATTGGTTCTTTGGAAACTAGTGCTAATCCTTATATGGTAAAACTTGGTGATGAGAAAAATGCTAGTTTTAGAATTAATGCCGCGCAAAGTTTTAATGGTTTGGGTCAATTTTTAGGACCTATCATAGGCGGAGCTTTGTTTTTATCTATTACAAAACAAGAAGAAGGTGCAAGTAAAGAACAAATAGAAGCTGCATTACTTGCTAATATGGGTAATGTCCAGCTAGTGTATGTTGGTATTGCGGCAATTGTTATTTTGATCTTGATTGCTTTTGCATTGAATAAAATTCCGGAAGGATCGGCAGTAAGTAGTGATTATGAACAAAAAGATACCTCAAAACCTATTGGAGTTTTTAAGCATAAACATTTTAATTTTGGATTGCTAGCACAATTTTTGTATATAGCAAATCAAGTTAGTGCAGGAGCTTTTTTTATAAATTATCTTAGTGAGCATAATGAAAATCTAAAAGATGAACAAGGGGCTTATTATTTTTCGATAGCTTTAATTGCTTTTATGTTAGGTCGTATTCTTTCTACGCCTTTGATGAAGAAAATTAAAGGTGAGACTATTTTAGGATGGTATTCTTTTATTAATGTGATTTTATGTGTATGCTTGTATTTTGCTAGCGGATTTATTAGTATAGTTATTTTAATTGCATTATTTTTCTTTATGTCCATTTCTTTTCCTACTATTTTTGCAGTTGCAACAAAAAATCTTCCTTTTAATCAAGTGAAATTAGGTGGTTCTTTACTTGTTATGAGTATAGTTGGTGGTGCTATTATGCCTATTATCATGGGTTTAATTAATGATTATTTTGGAACAAGCATGGGATATTTGGCTATGGCCCCATTATTTTTATATGTATCATGGTATGGTTTTTTTGGTTCTAAAATAAAGGCTTAAAAATGCAAAAAATTTTTGATTCTCATTTGCATCTTTGGGATTTAAGTAAAATGCCTATTTCGTGGATAAAAGGTAATAATAGATTGGAACAAAATTATGATTTTTTAAGGGTAAAAAATGAGTATAAAGAATTTGATTTTTTAGGTGCGATGTATGTTGAAACAAATAGTGATGATTTGGAAAAAGAAGCTTTATTTGCATTAAAGCAAAAACAAGAACATGGTCTTTTTGTTTGTTTAGCTGATTTAAAGTACAAAGAACACTTATGTGCTTTTAGAGAGGTAATGCATACTAGTAAAAAGGGTGCTAAGAGACTATTTGAAGCAGATTTTAAAGAAAAATTAGAACTTCTAAATGTTTTTAATATACCTTTTGAAGCTTGCATGAAAAATGAAGAACTTTGGATATTGGAAAAGTTTTTATTTGATAATCCTAATTTAAAAGTAGTTTTAAATCATATGGGCAGTCCTAAAATTAACTATTTTGATGAATATAAAAAAATATTACATAAATTAAAAGATTTCCCAAATTTATGGATAAAAATTTCCGTACCAGATGATTTTACGATAAAAATTCATAGAGATTTTATATCTCAATGTTTTTCATTTTTAAAGAATGTTTTTAGTGAAGATAAATTTATATTTGGTAGTAATTATCCTGTGGCAAAAATAGCTCCAGCTAAATGGGCTAAATTTATCATAGAAGGAAATATTTTTAAAGATTTGGACAAGATATTTTATAAAAATGCTTTATCAATTTATAAGGAGGATAGGTGCAAAGATATGGTCAAATTATAAAAATTAAAAAGGAAAAAATACAAAAGTATAAAGATCTTCATGCAAAGCCTTATAAAGGTGTTTGTGAGATGATTAAAGAATGTAATATACAAAATTATTCTATTTATTTATTTGGAGAATATTTGTTTGCATATTTTGAATATACAGGTGTTGATTTTGATGCAGATATGGCTAAGATGGCAAAAGATAAAAATACACAACAATGGTGGAAAGTTACAGATCCCTGCCAAATATCTTTAGCTCATGCAGGACAAAAGTGGCTAAATATGGAAGAAGTATTTCATTTAGATTAAAAAAGGAGAAAAAATGACAACTTATTTAAATTATATTGATGGCGAATTTATCCCACACAATGGCGAATTTATAGAAGTTTTAAATCCCGCTACCAAAGAAGTAATATCAAGAGTAGCAAGTGCTTCTTTAGAAGATACACAAAGAGCAATTGAAGCAGCTAAAAAGGTACAAAAAAATTGGGAAGCTAAACCAGCGATTGAAAGATCAAATCATTTAAGAGAAATAGCTAGTTTAATACGCAAAAATGCTAATTTTTTAACAGAAATTTTAATGCAAGAGCAAGGAAAAACTAGAGCTTTAGCTAGTGTAGAGATTAATTTTACGGCAGATTATATGGATTATACTGCTGAATGGGCTAGAAGGTATGAAGGCGAAATTATACAAAGTGATAGAGCTAATGAGCATATATATTTATATAAAAGTGCCATTGGTGTAATTGGTGGAATTTTACCTTGGAATTTTCCATTTTTTCTAATCGCAAGAAAGATGGCACCTGCTTTACTAACAGGCAACACCATTGTTATAAAACCAAGCAGTGAAACTCCAAAT
Source organism: Campylobacter sp. RKI_CA19_01122 (assembly GCF_025771325.1). NCBI lineage: Bacteria > Pseudomonadati > Campylobacterota > Epsilonproteobacteria > Campylobacterales > Campylobacteraceae > Campylobacter > Campylobacter sp. RKI_CA19_01122. The sequence continues at coordinate 21,516 of NZ_JAKMPZ010000014.1, forward strand.
AATGCTTTTGAATTTGCAAAGCTTGTCTCGCAAAGTTCTTTACCAAAAGGTGTATTTAATTTAGTTGCAGGTAAGGGTAGTGTGGTAGGACATGAATTATCAAGTAATGAAAACATAGGTATGGTAAGTCTTACAGGGAGTGTTGAAGCAGGAACTAGAGTGATGGAAGCTGCAGCTAAAAATATCATTAAGGTTTCTCTAGAACTTGGCGGAAAGGCACCGGCTATAGTGTGTAAAGATGCAGATATTGATTTAGCGGTAGAAGCGATTAAGGCAAGTAGAATTTGCAATAACGGACAAGTTTGCAATTGTGCCGAAAGAGCTTATGTGCATACAAGTGTTTATGATGAATTTGTAGATAAATTTGTAAAAGCCATGAGTAAAGTAAGTGTTGGAAACACTTTGAAAGGCGATTTTGATATGGGTCCGCTTGTCAATCAAGCAGGGGTTGATAATGCTTTAGCAATGCTTGAGAGAGCTACGAATAAAGGAGCAGTTGTAGAATGCGGTGGAAAAATCACCGATACAAGCGGATATTATTTTCCTGCAAGCGTTCTTACAAATGTTAAGCATGAAGATGAGATCATGCAAAAAGAAATTTTTGCTCCGATTTTACCAATTACTAAATTTGATACGCTTGATGAGGCAATTGATATGGCAAATGATTGTGAATATGGACTGACTAGTTCTATTTATACGCAAAATTTAGATATAGCAATGAGAGCTAGTAGAGAAATAAAATTTGGTGAAACTTATATTAACCGTGAAAATTTTGAAGCAATGCAAGGATTTCATGCAGGTTTTAGAAAAAGTGGCATAGGTGGAGCTGATGGAAAACATGGTCTTGAAGAGTATTTAGCTACCCATGTGGTTTATTTACAATACAATACCAACAAACAATGATTTCAATCCTATCTATTTTTTTAGATAGGATTTGCTGTAATCTTTAAATTTAAAGGATAATAATTTGAAGATTATAGATTTAAAAACTTACTCAAGAAAAGAGCATTTTGAATTTTATACTAAATTTCCCTGCTCTTTTGAATTAAATGTTAAATTAGATATTAGTAAATTTTACTCTTTTGTTAAAAATCAAAAATATTCTTTTTATGGTAGTTTTATCTATTTTTTAAGTAAAAATGTTAATTTAATACCTGAATTTAAATTATACTTAGAGGATGATAAATTAATTTGTTTTGATATTATCCATCTAAGTTATACCGCTTTTTGCGAAAAATCAAAGACTTTTTGTGTTTTATGGACTGAATTTAATGAAGATTTTCAAAACTTTTTACATAATTTCGAGCATGATAAACAACTCATTAAAGAAAACACTATGTTTGTAAAAGAGAATATTAAAAATTCTTTTAATATTTCAGCAATCCCTTGGATAAATTTTGAGAATTTCTCTTTACATTTACCTAAAAAAGAAAATTATTTTTTTCCTATTCTTACAAGTGGGAAAATTATCAAGGAAAAAAATCAATGTTTTATTCCATTAAGTATTAATGTAAATCACGCAAGCACCGATGCTTATCATGTGAGTTTGTTTTTAGAAAATTTGCAAAAAGATTTAAATTGTTTTTAGTTTATATTTTTGTAAGTAAAATTTAGATATTATCCAAAGTTTATTACATTTTTTTAAAGAAAGGAATTATTGTGCCTACCATAAATCAATTGGTTAGAAAAGAGCGCAAAAAAGTTTTAGAGAAATCTAAATCTCCAGCGCTTAAAAATTGTCCACAAAGAAGGGGAGTTTGCACTAGGGTTTATACAACAACCCCTAAAAAACCAAACTCAGCGTTAAGAAAAGTTGCCAAAGTAAGACTTACAAGTGGTTTTGAAGTTATTAGTTATATCGGTGGTGAAGGTCACAACCTACAAGAACACAGCATTGTTTTAGTGCGTGGTGGTAGGGTAAAAGACTTACCAGGTGTTAAGTATCACATTGTTCGCGGTGCCTTAGATACTGCAGGTGTTGCAAAAAGAACCGTTTCTCGTTCTAAATATGGTGCGAAACGCCCTAAAGCAGCAGCTAAGTAATAAAATTGCAGACAAATCCGTTAGATTTGATTTTGTTTGAGTAAAATTATAAATTTGAAGGAAAATTATGAGAAGAAGAAAAGCTCCGGTAAGAGAAGTCTTGCCAGATCCGATTTATGGAAACAAAGTAATCACAAAATTCATTAATTCTTTAATGTATGATGGTAAAAAAAGCACAGCTACGACTATTATGTATGGTGCTTTAGAAGCTATCGATAAAAAAGGTGGAGAAAAAAAAGGTATAGAAATTTTTAATGATGCTATTGAAAATATTAAGCCTTTATTAGAAGTTAAATCTCGTCGTGTTGGTGGTGCCACTTATCAAGTGCCAGTAGAAGTACGCCCAGCTAGACAACAAGCTTTAGCTATAAGATGGATTATTTCTTTTGCTAGAAAAAGAAGCGAAAGAACTATGATAGAAAAATTAGCAGCAGAATTATTAGATGCAGCTAATAGCAAAGGTGCTTCATTCAAGAAGAAAGAAGATACTTATAAAATGGCAGAAGCTAACAAAGCATTTGCTCATTATCGCTGGTAAGAGGAGTAAAATATGTCAAGAAGTACTCCTTTAAAAAGAGTTAGAAATATAGGTATCGCAGCTCATATTGATGCAGGTAAAACAACTACTAGTGAGAGAATTCTTTTCTTTACAGGTATGAGCCATAAAATTGGTGAGGTGCATGATGGTGCAGCTACAATGGACTGGATGGAGCAAGAAAAAGAAAGAGGTATCACAATTACTTCTGCTGCTACAACTTGTTTTTGGAAAAACCATCAAATTAACCTTATAGACACTCCAGGTCACGTTGATTTTACAATTGAAGTTGAAAGATCAATGCGTGTTTTAGATGGTGCAGTTGCGGTGTTTTGTTCAGTAGGTGGAGTTCAACCACAATCAGAAACCGTATGGAGACAAGCTAATAAATACGGTGTTCCAAGAATTGTTTTTGTAAATAAAATGGACAGAATTGGTGCAAATTTCTTTAATGTTGAAGAACAAATCAAAAATCGTTTGAAAGGTAACCCAGTTCCACTTCAAATTCCAATCGGTGCTGAAGATAATTTCAAAGGTGTAATTGATCTTATTACCATGAAAGCTTTGGTATGGGAAGATGAAAATAAACCAACTGATTATGTAGAAAAAGAAATTCCAGCTGAACTTAAAGAAAAGGCTGAAGAATATCGCACAAAAATGATAGAAGCAGTTTCTGAAACAAGCGATGAATTAATGGAAAAATACCTAGGTGGTGAAGAGCTTACTCAAGAAGAAATCAAAGCAGGTATTAAAGCAGGATGTTTAAGTCTTTCTATGGTTCCTATGCTTTGTGGTACAGCTTTTAAAAATAAAGGTGTTCAGCCATTACTTGATGCTGTTGTTGCTTATTTACCAGCTCCTGATGAAGTTGCTAATATTAAAGGTGAATATGAAGACGGCACAGAAGTTTCTGTAAAATCAACTGATGATGGTGAGTTTGCAGGCCTAGCATTTAAAATTATGACTGACCCTTTTGTTGGGCAATTAACTTTCGTTCGTGTGTATAGAGGAAGTTTAGAAAGCGGTTCTTATGCATACAACTCAACAAAAGATAAAAAAGAAAGAATCGGCCGTCTTTTGAAAATGCACTCTAACAAAAGAGAAGAGATTAAAACTTTATATGCAGGAGAAATTGGAGCGGTTGTTGGACTTAAAGACACACTAACCGGTGATACTTTAGCAAGTGAAAAAGATAAGGTTATTCTAGAGAGAATGGATTTTCCAGATCCTGTTATTTCAGTTGCGGTTGAGCCTAAAACAAAAGCAGATCAAGAAAAAATGTCTATTGCTTTAAATAAATTAGCTCAAGAAGATCCAAGCTTTAGAGTTTCTACAGATGAAGAAAGTGGTCAAACTATCATTTCAGGTATGGGCGAGCTTCACTTAGAAATCATTGTTGATAGAATGCTTCGTGAGTTTAAAGTTGAAGCAGAAGTTGGTCAACCTCAAGTTGCTTACCGTGAAACTATTAGAAAAACAGTTGAGCAAGAATACAAATACGCTAAACAATCAGGTGGTCGTGGACAATATGGTCATGTATTCTTAAGACTTGAGCCACTTGAGCCAGGTAGTGGTTATGAGTTTGTAAATGATATCAAAGGTGGGGTAATTCCAAAAGAATATATTCCAGCAGTTGATAAAGGTGTTCAAGAAGCATTACAAAACGGTGTTTTAGCAGGATATCCTGTTGAAGATGTTAAAGTAACTGTTTATGATGGAAGTTACCATGAAGTGGATTCTTCTGAAATGGCATTTAAACTTGCAGCTTCTATGGGCTTTAAAGAAGGTGCTAGAAAAGCAGGTGCAGTAATCTTAGAACCTATGATGAAAGTTGAAGTTGAAACTCCAGAAGAATACATGGGTGATGTTATTGGTGATTTAAATAAACGCCGTGGTCAAGTAAATTCAATGGATGAAAGAGGTGGTAATAAAATTATTACAGCATTTTGTCCTTTGGCTGAGATGTTTGGTTACTCAACCGATCTTAGAAGTCAAACTCAAGGCCGTGCTACTTATTCTATGGAATTTGATCACTATGATGAAGTTCCAAAAAATGTCTCTGAAGAAATTATCAAAAAAAGAAATGGTTAATCTATCAAGATGGGCAAAAAGCTCATCTTGAATTATTTATGTCCTTTTGAATTAATTAAATTAATTGTTCCTTCATTGATTTCATATGCTTTTCCAAAACCTTTAACATATCTTCCATTTTTCAGTATAAGTTGAAATAAATGAAAATCTTGCATATTTTTAATGACTTGGATTATTTCTTTATTGTTTTCATTTTCATAAGTATTTAATACTTGTTCAAATAGCTGATTATCTCTTGTTATTTCTACACTCTCTACTCTAAATTTAAGCCTTTTTCTTGCAAAGATTGATATGCAATCTTTTTCATCTTCTATAAACATAATTTCTATGTTTTGATGATTGTATTTTACTCCTTCAAAGTGTTCGGCAATTTCACCAATATAAATATAAAAGTCATTTTTGTTTTTTATAATAGGAGTATATGAACATATGGTTTGATTGTTTAAATTTAAAGACGATATCATAATGCTTTTGCATTCTTGTATAAATTGATTAATTTCATCATGTAGTTGCATAAAAATTTTCCTTGTAAGTTAAAATGAATAAGATTTGAGGGTTTATAGAAAAGTAAAAAGAAGAGTTTGTTACTCTTCTTCATCAGTATTTTTGCGTACAACTTTAATGCGTTCTATGCTATTTCCATCCATCTTTTTGACTTCGTAGTAGCAAAATTCATCTTCTATTCTATCTCCAACCACCGGTAAGCGTCCTAAAAGATTGAAAACATATCCACCTATAGTGACTTGCTCTAATTCTTCATTAAAGCGTATATCAAGCATTTCTTCTACTTCGCTAATTTCATATCTTCCTTGAAATTCATAGATATTTTCTGCAAGCTTTTTAAAATGTGGACTAGAATCATCATGCTCATCGTTAATATCACCAACAATTTCTTCCATAATATCTTCCATAGTTAAAAGACCAGCAGTTCCGCCATATTCATCTACTACTAATGCTGTATGTACTTGTTCTTTATTCATCATGAAAAGAACTTTAGATATGCTGATATTTTCTGGAACTAGGATCATCTTGATTAGAAAATCATCTAAATTTTTCTTATCTTTGCTAAGTTCATTTTGCATAATGTCTCTAATATGCACCATACCTAAAATGATATCTTTAGAACCATCTATATATGGAAAGCGTGTATGTTTATACTGACAAACTATTTGCATATTTTCTTCATAGCTTTTTTGTTTATTAAGACAAATCATATCTTTTCTAGGTGTCATGATTTCTTTTGCTACTGTATCTGAAAAATCGACAGCATTGCGTATGATTTCAGTTTCAAATTCATCCAAAACTCCACCTTTTTGGCTTTCACTCGCAATAAATTTAATCTCTTCTTCAGAGTGACTTAATTCGTGTTCTTTGGCAGGTTTTATACCTATAATTTTTAAAGAAACTGCAGCTAAAAAGTCAAATGTTTTAATGAAAGGTAAGAAAAGTAACCAAAACAAATGCAATGGTCTTGCAACCCATAAAACAGCTCTATCTGCAATGGCTATAGCAATGCTTTTTGGGACCAACTCGCCTAGCACAACATGCAATAATGTGATAATAGCAAAAGCAATAATAAATGCTATGGTATGGATTAATGCTGGAGCTAAACCTAAATTTGCTAGAGGAACTTCAAGAATTTTAGCAATAGCAGGTTCACCTATCCAACCAAGAGCAAGAGAGCTTAGCGTAATACCAAGTTGGCAAGCACTTAAATAAGTATCTAGTTTTGAAGTGACTTCCAAAGCTTTTTTTGCATTGCGTTTTTTCTCTTTTACCATTTCTTCAAGTTTTGATCTACGCACTTTAACAATAGCAAATTCAGATAAAACAAAAAATCCATTTAAAAGCACTAAAGCTAATGCAACAAGAATCATAAAAGTAGAATAGCCTATATCAATAGAGGCAACAGTAGGTAGTGTTTGATTTAAGTCTAAAGATTGACTGGGGTCCAAAAAAACTCCTTTAATAAAATTTCGCAAAATTATATCAAATCAAAACTATAAAATTAGCTTAAAAATAATGATATATTTTAAATTAATTTAATGTTTTCTATATTCTATATTTTTTTCAAATTCATCTAAACGCTTGTAAATACTACGAAGCTGTGTGATAGTTGTCCAGTTGGTGATAAAAATGCTAAATGAAGATCTAACCTGGTCAAAAGCATTACCAACTTGTATGATAATTCCAAGTTGTATAAGTCCTAAAAATAAACTTGGAGCCATGATTAAAAAGGGTACTATAACCATGATTTGCTCAAATAAATAAAGCCATACATTAAAATACCCATAATGTAAAAATAATCTTTTATAATTGATTTTAAGCCCGGTAAATAAACTTAAAATACTTTCATCGCTTGCATAATTTTTTCTATCATCTTCAGCAAAAACAAGTTCTTTTCTAAAAGCAGCTTCGGCTTTTTGATTGTTATATTCTAGTCCAGGTAGTTTTATACCTACAAACCATGATATAACTAAACCTCCTAAAGAAACCAAAAATGCAATCCATACTAAAGAGCCATTAATATCTTTTAAGATAGGTAAATTAACATGTGCGCTTAACATCCATAAAATTGGTACAAAAGCAACTAAAGTCATAATTGCTTTGACAAAAGCTAACCCTAAACTTTCTATGATTTTTGAAAAATTATAGATATCTTCTTGAATTCTTTGCGAACTGCCTTCTATGTTATCATCTTTTTTTTGCCAAAATTTAATATAATCAAAAGTCATAGCCTCGCGCCATTTAAAAGCATATATGCTTCCAAAATATTGCGTGATAGTAGCGATTAATACATAAGGCAGTGCTAAATATAAAAATTGTTTAATAAAATGATAAAAATCATTTATGCTATGATTTTTTGCATCTTGTAAAACATCGTAAAATTCTTTATACCATTCATTTATTGCTACATTAATAGAGGTTTGTGCTAATAAAGAAGACAATAAAAAAAACAGACCCAAGTAAGCCCATAAAGCCCATTTTTTAGAATAAAAAAAAGATTTAAACATTTTAAATTTCTTTCAGCATTTTTTCATAATGTTTTATTGTATGTTTTTTTGCTTTAAATATTATACTAAAAATCATAATAAAACAACTTGCGACTAAAAATCCAGGAATGATTTCATAAATTTCTATAAAATTTGAACCAAAATGCTTATAAAATACAACAGTTAAAGCCCCGCTAACTATTCCAGCTATTGCACCTTCTTTGCTCATATTTTTATAAAATAAAGAAAATAAAATAACGCTTCCAAAACTAGCTCCAAAACCTGCCCAAGCATAAGAGACTATGCTTAAAATTTGACTTTGAGTATCAAGCGAAAGTGTAAAAGCTACACACGCTACAATCAAAACACCTAAGCGTGACAACAAAGTAATATTTTTATCATTTGTTTTTCTTTTTAAGATTTGTGTATAAAAATCTTGCACCAAGCTAGAAGCGCATACTAGCAATTGAGAACTTGCAGTACTCATAATGGCTGCTAAAATTGCACTGAGTAAAATTCCAGCCACCCAAGGGTTAAAAAGCACTTGAGACATTACAATAAATATTCTTTCAGGATCATTTAAAGTAAGATCAAATTTAGCTATATAAGCAATACCTAAAAATCCTATCATAGCAGCACCAAATAGAGAAACTACCATCCAAGTTATGCCTATAAAAGTCGCAGTAGGAATTTCTTTTACATTTTTTATAGAAATAAAGCGAATTAAAATATGAGGTTGGCCAAAATATCCAAGCCCCCAGGCCAAGGTTGATGCTACCGCTAGCCAACCACCACCATCTAAACCAAAAGCTTGAGGTTTTACATCATTTATAGTAGAAAAAGCTTCGCCAAAGCCGCCAAGTTCAAAAATCATCACAAAAGGAATGATAATTAATGAACTCATCATTAAAAGTCCTTGTATCATATCAGTCCAGCATACGGCTTTATAGCCACCTAAAAAAGTATATAAAACAATAACTAAAAATCCAATACTTAAGGCAAAAATATAAGGCAAATTAAATACACTTTCAAAAAGTTTAGCACCACTTACTAATCCAGCACTAATGTAAATAGTAAAAAATACTAAAATAACTACCGCGCAAATACTTCTTAAAATATGTCTATCATCATGAAAGCGACTTTCAAAAAAATCAGGAATTGTAATACATTCTTTGGCTATTTGAGAAAAAATCTTTAATCTTTTAGCAACAAAGGTCCAGTTTAGAAACATACCAAAACTTAAACCTATGGCTATATAAATTTGTCCCAATCCAGCTGCGTATAAAGCACCGGGAAAAGCCATTAAAAGCCAACTACTCATATCAGAAGCACCTGCACTTAAGGCAGATATTACAGGTCCCATTGATGCATTTCCAACAAAATAATCTTTACTATTTTGATTTTTTTTGTAAAAATAAAAACCTATAAAAAGCATTAAAAATGCATAGGTAATAAAAGTAATAATAATAGGATAAGAAAATTCCACACTTTGTAAATTCATAAGTGTCCTTAAAAAATTTAAAAAATCATCATTTTACTTGTTTTATTTTAAAAAAACATTATAAAAATTATTTTTTATTTCAATGCTTTATAAAGTTTTTTTGTTACAATTTTCAAAAAAATTAAGGATAGTTAATGAAAAATCTTTTAATTATAGGTGCAGGTGGTGTAAGTCGCGTTGCAACTGTAAAATGTGCAATGAATAGTGATGTTTTTAGCAAAATAACTCTAGCAAGTAGAACTAAAAGTAAATGTGATGAAATAGCAGCTTTTATAAAAGAGCGTTTAGGTATAGAAATTCAAACTGAGCAAATAGATGCAGATGACACATCTGCTGTTGTAGAGCTTATCAAAAAAACAGGAGCTGAAATTTTATTAAATGTGGCTTTGCCTTATCAAGATCTTGCTTTAATGGATGCGTGTATTCAAACTAATATTCACTATGTAGATACTGCAAATTATGAACATCCTGATTTAGCTAAATTTGAATATAAAGAACAATGGGCAAGAAATGATAAGTTTAAACAAGCAGAAATTTTAGGACTTTTAGGAAGTGGTTTTGATCCAGGTGTTACTAATGTATTTTGCGCTTATGCACAGCAAAATTTGTTTGATGAAATTTATTATATAGATATATTAGATTGTAATGCAGGCGATCATGGCTATGCTTTTGCTACTAATTTTAACCCTGAAATTAACTTAAGAGAGGTTTCTGCTAAAGGTCGTTACTGGGAAAATGGCAAATGGATAGAAACTGATCCTATGGAGATAAAAATGGAGTGGGATTATCCTGAAGTAGGGGTAAAAGATAGTTATTTACTTTATCATGAAGAGCTTGAAAGCTTAGTAAAAAATATCAAAGGCTTAAAAAGAATAAGATTTTTCATGACTTTTGGACAAAGCTATTTAACTCATATGAAGTGTCTTGAAAATGTTGGTATGTTAGGTATTAAGCCTGTTATGCATCAAGGCAAAGAAATAATACCAATAGAATTTTTAAAAACTTTGCTTCCTGATCCTGCTAGTTTAGGCCCTCGCACCAAAGGCTATACTAATATAGGTTGTGTGATTCGCGGTGTAAAAGATGGAAAAGATAGACAAGTTTATATTTATAATGTTTGTAATCACGAAGAATGCTTTAAAGAAACCGGAGCACAAGCTGTGAGTTATACTACTGGAGTTCCTGCAATGATAGGAACAAAGCTAATCGCTAAAGGAATTTGGCAAGGAAAAGGTGTGTTTAACATGGAAGAATTTGACGCCAAACCTTTTATGGATGAGTTAAATACTCAAGGACTTCCTTGGAAAATTATAGAAATGGAGCCAAATTTAGGAAAATAATCTCAAGTCTTTGACTTGAGAAAGTTTTAATAATGACACAATTATTATTAAGTATAGATTGGATGCCTTTTTTAGTTTCCATAAAACTTTCTATTATTACTTGTATAATTTTGTTTTGTTTTTGCATACCTCTTGCTTGGGTTTTTACTTTTAAGCAATTTAGAGCAAAAAAAATTCTAGAAACCATAATAACCTTACCTTTAGTTTTACCACCGTCTGTTGTTGGTTTTTACTTGTTGATTTTATTTTCAAAATATTCTTTTTTTGGAGAATTTTTAGAAAAATATTTTAATATCACTTTAGCTTTTACTTTTGAAGGTTTGGTAATAGCAAGTTGCATTTACTCTTTACCTTTTATGTTTAATCCTTTATATAATGCAATGTCTTTAATTTCTAAAAATATTATAGAAGCAAGTTTTTCTTTGGGAAAAAATTCTTTCATCACACTTTTTAAAGTAATCTTACCAAGTATCAAACCGGCTATACTCAGCGCTTTAGTAATAAGTTTTGCACATACTATGGGTGAGTTTGGTATAGTATTAATGATAGGTGGTTCTTTAAGCGGAGAAACAAAAGTGGCTAGTATTGCTATATATGAAAGTATGGAAAATTTAGATTTTGCCACAGCTCATATTTATAGTCTCATACTTTTAATTTTTAGTTTTGTTGTTTTGTTAAGTGTAAATTTGTTAAAAAATAAATAGCAAAGACTTATTTTATTGTATAATCAATTTATATCTTAAATTTAAAGGAGAAATGACGGATAATTCACTATCAGGATATACTAAAAAATATGACAATGAAGGATATGGCTTACAATATCCAGATGGACATGTTATAAGATTTTATGAGAGAATCTTAAAATACAAATTAAATAAAACAAGTGGAAATTTACTTGATTTTGGTTGTGGAAATGGAGTTCATTCTAAGTATTTTCAAGATGTAACGGGGGGGGGTATTAATGCTTATGGTATAGATATTGTTCCTAGTTTAAAAAATACTTGGAAAAAAGATCCTAGAATAAATGAAAATAATTTTCATGTTATTACACCAAATTCTAGTTTTAAAAATTTATTTGATGTAAAAATGGATTTTATTTTTGCAAATCAAAGTTTATATTATCTGCCAAACAAAGACTTTCAAAAAACTATTGAAGAATTTTATGATTTATGCAATGATGGAGCAATAATTTTCGCGACAATGATTAGCTCTAAAGCTTATCAAGAATTTGTTGCAGGAGATGTTAAAGATAATGGTTTAGTGGAAGTAAAATCTAGTCCAAGATTAAATGGTGAATCTACTTATATAAATTTTACAAATACGATCGAAGAATTAAAAGAAAAATTTAAACCTTTTAAACCATTATTTTGGGGAGATTATGAATTAATAAATTTATATAATTTTGAAGGAAGTATACAGCATTTTATTTATATAGGGGAAAAATAATTTTATGTGATAAAGACTTTATCAAGTCTTTAT
>NZ_JAKMPZ010000015.1:0-21271 GCF_025771325.1 Campylobacter sp. RKI_CA19_01122
ATTTTATTAGCAGATGCTTGGTAAAATGCTATAATCTTGCTTTAATTTTTTTAAAGGTTTTTTATGGCTGCTGATGATCAAGAGAAAACAGAAGAACCCACATCCAAGAAAATAGAAGATGCGCGACAAGAAGGAAATGTCCCAAAAAGCCAAGATGCATCTGCTGTGGCTGTACTTATTATAGCTGTGGTTGTGGTGTTGTTTATGATGCCTTTTATAGGTGAGAGAATTAGCGGTTTATATCGTTTTTATCAAAGTTTTATAGGCATTGAAATTGATTTAAAGATTTTACAAAAAATCATTATAAAAACTATGATAGAGATGTTTATTATGGTATTGCCCATTACTTTAGTAATTATGGTAGCGGGTGTGCTTGGAAATCTAATGCAGTTTGGTTTTATTTTTACTACTAAGCCCATTACTCCAAATTTTAATAAAATTAATCCTATTAACGGGCTTAAAAATCTTTTTTCTTTAAAAAAGATTATTGAGGCTTTGAAAATTATACTTAAAGTCGGTGTTGTATTTGGTATAGCTTTTGTTTTTTTATTGCAATTTATGAAAGAACTTCCTAGAGTAGAACTTTATACGATTTATCCACAACTTTTATGGCTTAGGGATAAAGCTATTATACTTGCAGCCATTGTTATCATAGCTTTTTTGATTATAGGGCTTTTAGATGTACTTTTGGTAAGGTATCAATACTTTAAAAACTTACGCATGAGTAAGCAAGAGGTTAAAGATGAATTTAAACAAAGCGAGGGAGATCCTTTAGTAAAAGGAAGAATTCGTCGTTTGCAAATGGAAGCAGCAAGGCGTAGAATGGTGCAAGATGTTGCTAGTGCTGATGTTGTGATTACTAACCCTACCCACTATGCGGTTGCTTTGCGTTATGATAGTTCCAAAGAAGCTGCACCAAAAGTTTTAGCTAAAGGAGTGGATTTTTTAGCTTTGCGTATTAAAGATATGGCATATGAATACAATGTTATGATTTATGAAAATCCTCCTTTAGCTAGAGAACTTTATAAAGCTTGCGAGGTAAATGATCTTATTCCACCAGAGCTTTTTAAAGCAGTGGCAGAGGTTTTAAGCTTTGTCTATACTTCCAATAGACAAAAATTTGCCGATAGATTAAAATAAATTTAGCTTTTTAATTAAGCTTATAATGGTCATAGTTATAGAAAGGGTGTAAATACCTAAAAGTGCTATGCGGTGGGATTTAAGATTGATTTTTTCCATGATTTTTATACCAAGATAAACCCCTAGCATAGAGCTAAATCCTACTAAGCTTCCATTTTGTAACACTTCTTTATCAATGATATCATTATACACAAAAGAACTAATTCCTGAAATTGAAGCAAATATTACAAAAAATAAACTAAGTGGCACTACTTTTTTAGTATCATAGCCTAAAAAATAAGCTAAAATAGGGGTAATTAAAAGCCCACCACCAATTCCTAAAGATATAGCAAAAATTCCTGTAAATACGCCACAAATTAGCAAAATAGAATTTTTTAAGATATTAGAGTGGTTAATGTTTCCAATGGTGCTTTTTTGATTAAAAGCAAATTTTAAAAAGAATACAATACTCACGCATAGAAAAATACTTGTTAAGGTTATATCTGAAAAATACGAGAGTAAAAGCCCGCTAAACATCGCACCTAAAAAGCCTCCAAAGCCTATGATAAGTCCATCTTTTAAGATTAAATTTTTCTTTTTATAGTTTAAATAGGAACCAAAAATAGAAGCAAAAATCATTTGTACAACAGAAATTGCAACAGCATGATGAGAGCTAAGTCCTAAAGTAAGCATGAAAGGAACGATAATCATACCACCACCTATGCCAAAAACCCCTGAAGCCATACCTGAAAAAATTCCTATAATCATATAAGGAAGTAAAGTTAAATCCATAATTTATAAACCTTTAAATAAAAAATATTGTAACAAAATAAAATTTATTTATCTTTAGAAAATATAATCATAGTCGATTTACGATGATTATAAAGATTTTTTGGAGTTAATATGAAATTTTGTAAAAAATGCGTTATGCCAGATACTAAGCCTGATTTGCATTTTAATGATGAGGGAATTTGTGATGCGTGTTGCTCGCAAGAAGCTAAAAATCATGAGATAAATTGGCAAGAGCGTGAAAAAGAATTTCTAGAACTCGTGAAAAAATATAAAAAACATCCTGTGTATGATTGTGTGATAGGAGTAAGTGGTGGTAAGGATTCTACCTTTCAAGTTTTAAAATGTCTTGAACTTGGACTTAATCCTTTGTGTGTTTGTTTTGAACCAAGTATTCCTACTAAAATAGGTAAAAAAAATTTAAAAAATTTAAACAATCTTGGTGTTGATTTAATCCATATCAAAAGAAATCCTTTGGTGTATAAAAAATTGGCCCGCGAAGCTTTTATAAGAACGGGTGATAATGAATGGCAAAACCATTTGGGGATTTTTACATGTGTTCCAAAAGTAGCTGTTGCTTTTGGTATTCCTTTGATTATTTGGGGGGAAAGTCCGCAGATTGAGTATGGTGGGCCAGCTAGCTCTAAAGAAAAAAACACTTTAGGTAGAGAGTGGCTTGAAGAATTTGGCGGACTTTTGGGTAATAGAATTTCTGATATGATTGGTGTTGATGGTATTAGAGAAAAGGATTTATATTTTTATACTTATCCAAGTGATGAAGAGCTTCAAAGAGTAGGAGTTACAGGGTTATTTTTGGGATATTATTTTAAATGGGATTATAAGTATAATTTAAAAATATCTAAAGAAAATGGCTTTAAAACTAGTACAAAACCAGTTGAAACTACTTATGAGAATTTTGAAAATTTAGATTGTTATTCAAATCATGTGCATGATTATTTAAAATACTGCAAATATGGTTTTGGAAGAGCTACGGATAATGCGTGCTTGGATATAAGACTTGGCTATATTAGCCGTGAAGAGGGCGTGAGACTTGTAAATAAATATGATGGAAAGCCACCTAAAAAGGCTATTAAGAAGTATTTGGAATTTAGTGGTTTTAGTGAAAAAGAATTTGAAAAAATTGTCGATTCTTATACTAATAAAAAGATATTTAAACGCGATGAAAATGGTAAATTCTTAAGAGATAGTGATGGATCATTGATAAAAAAAGATGAGTTTGTTTTGAAATGATTTGTATTGTTGATTATCATCTTGGAAATTTTAAATCTGTTTTGAAAGCTTTTGAAAAACTTAATCAAGAAGTGATTATAAGTTCTAAAAAAGAAGATATAAAAAATGCCTCTAAATTAGTTTTACCAGGCGTTGGATCTTTTAAACAAGGTATGGAAAATTTAAAAAAACTTGCACTAGATGAGCTTTTAAAAGAATGTGTTTTAAAAGATAAAAAGCCTATTTTGGGGATTTGTCTTGGTATGCAACTTTTTGCTAGTAAGGGATATGAGGGCGGAGAGTGCGAAGGGCTTGATTTTATAAAAGCAAAGGTTTTGAAATTTGATTTAAGTAAAGAAAAATTATTGCATAGTGGTTGGGATGATTTACAATTTAGTGATAAAAAAAGCAAGCTATTTGATGGAATTTTAGAAAAAAGTGATTTTTATTTTGTGCATTCTTATTATGTAGAGTGTTTAGAAAGTGTGGAAACTTCTTTTTGTGAGTATGAAAAACCTTTTTGTGCAAGTTTTGAAAAAGATAATATTTTTGCTGTGCAATTTCACCCTGAAAAAAGCCAAAATGTAGGTTTGAAACTTTTGGAAAATTTTGCAAATTTAAAGGCCTAGTATGCTTAAAACAAGAATTATACCTTGCGTGTTATTAAAAGATCATCAGCTTGTAAAAAGTATCAATTTTTCTTCTTTTAGAACTATAGGGCATGTAATAAGCACAGCTAGGATATATAATGCTAGAAATGTTGATGAGCTTATAGTTTTGGATATCAATAAAAATGGTGTTATAGATTTTGAAAGCTTAGAAGATATAGCTAATGAATGCTTTATGCCTTTAACTATTGGAGGTGGGATTAGAACTTTAGAAGATATTAGAAAAGTGTTAGATATAGGTGCTGATAAAATTAGTATTAATTCTATGGCTTTGCAAAATCTAGATTTTATTAAAAAGGTGGCAAATACTTTTGGAAGCTCTTGTGTAGTATGCTCGATTGATGTAAAAAAAGACAAAAATAAATTTAAAGTTTTTAATAATGAAATTTTAGATATTGATCCGCTAGAACTTGCATTACAATACGAATCTTTAGGAGCAGGGGAGATACTTTTAACAAGTGTTGATAAAGAAGGAAGTTCTTTGGGGTATGATTGGGAATTACTAGAGTATTTCAAAGGTAAATTAAAAATTCCACTCATTATCAATGGAGGACTTTCTAAGCCTCAAGATGGGGTAAAAGCTATACAACTTGGTGCGAATGCATTGGCTGGTGCTTATATATTTCATTTTAGTCAATATACTCCAAATGATGTTAAAAATCATTTGCTAGAAAATGGCATTACAGTCAGACTTTTTTAGTTGCATTTTTAAGATTGTTTCGTTTTGGAATTTAAATTTATCAATTGTGTAAAATTTAAATTTTTTATGTAAATTGATAACCTGTATATTATGATTAAATATTTCTAATTCTAGATTTTGATATTTTTTTATTTTAAAAGCATAGTAAAGACTGATATGCTCCAAAATTCTACCTAGCCCTGAAATTTTAGAAAAAGGATTTGCATAAAAACCAAATTCAATAGTATTATCAGAAATGATTTCAAAATTAATACTTCCAAGAATTTGTTTATTGTAAATTACACAATAATAGTCTTTAAGAGTATTTTGCTTTAATTTTTTTATAAAGTTTTTATGTTCGTATTTAGTGATATAATGTTTTTGATATAAATATTTTTTGATTTCAGGGTGATTTCTGTATAGTCTAATTTTTTCTTTTTCTTTGCGGTTTAGATTGATAAAATTTTTCAAAATAATATTTTCATTATGAATAAAGTTAAAAATAATATTTTTGTTGTTTATTTTATAGCTGATTAATTCATTATGCCAATTAAAATTAATAGAAGATAGTTTTTCAATAATAGGTTTTTGTATATATTTCAAATAAAGTATTTTTTTATGTTTTGTTATTTCTATAGGCGAATGTTTTAAATACAAATTTAAAGCTTTTGTATTTTCTTTGAAAACACATGCGTTTAAAGTTTGAACTTTTAAAACATTGAAAGCATAGTTTTTAACTTCTTGCATTAAAAGCTCACCTACGCCTTTTTTTATACCATAAAGCCCAAATTCACAAGAAAGTTTAGTAATATTGATAAAATCAATCACGCCTATGATATTTTCATCATCATATACTAAAAAATATTTTTTAGTTGCGTTTGTTTTTAAGCTAGATAAAAAGTTTAAATGTTCTTCTAGGCTAATATTTTGCGTTTTCATAAATTTAGCAATGCTTTCATCATTACGCCATTTTAAAACAAGCTTAATTTCTTCTTGAGTTAAATGGATAAAATCTTTTAAAATTATCATATAAAATTCTCCACTTCATAGCCTTTTTTAGCAAGCCATGTTGCAAGTTTTTCTTGATTTTTAGCATAAGCTATGGCTTTAAAATTTGCTTTTAAAATTAAAGCTTCATTTACCAATGAGCTTGCGCTAATGATGAGTTTTTTACTTTCATTCATCAATCTTGCAAGATTAGATTGGTCAATGAGAATTTGTATATTAGGGTTTTTTTGGCTTAATTTTCGAAGTGAGTTTAGATGAGAATTTGCTTTTGTGGTAGCTATGATGATAGTTTTGTTTTTGTTAAGTTTGTTTGCTATATCAAAGGAAATATTTTTTGGATCACTTCCTCCTATACAGATAAAATAATCATAAATTTTTTCTCTTTTTATCTTGCTTTCTTGGTAAAATTCATCGCGTATTAGAGCATAGGAAAAGCCACATCTTAATTCACAATATTTTGGCACTAAATTCTCATAATCACTTTCTTTAGCATAAGCATTAACATTTAGTAAAATGTCGCAAAAATGTTCTTTTATCTCATCATCAAAACTTAGAATTTTAACTCCTGTTTCTAGCTTGATGAGTTTTTCATCATCTGCAGTAATCTCATAATGATCAATAATCAAAAGATCAAATTTTTCTTTTTTGATGAGATTGATTAGCTCATATACACTAGCACTTGTTAACTCATATACAGGATAAGGAATTTCATCTATCAAAGAACCTTCTAAAGCTAAACATGCAAAAGATACATCATGATATTGCTTAGCTAACAAAAGATCTCTTTTGATATGTCCGTGTCCTATGGTGCTAGAACTATCGCTTCTAAAAAGAACTTTCATTTGATTTTATGTCCATATCCTCTTTGTATAATGGTTTCTTGCAGTGGAAGTATGCTTTTATGCAAGGTTTGCTCATGGGCATCAATATGGGCTATAATTAACTCAAGCCAATCAATATGTTCTTTTATCCATAATAAAGATTTATTATACACATCATCTTCGTTTATAGGATTTAAAACATAAATTTTAGCAAGATTAAGTTCAAACTGCATGAGTAGTGGATTTAGAGTTTCGTATAATTCTTGTATGTTGTTCTTATCTTCAATGCTTGATTTAATTTCATCTATGCATTTTATTAGAATATTTAGATCTTCTTGAGTTTGGATATTTTGATATGATTGTTTTAAATTTGTTAGTTGTTCTTTAAAAATTTTATTTAAATTTTGGCAATGCGAAATACTTTTTT
This sequence comes from Campylobacter sp. RKI_CA19_01122, assembly GCF_025771325.1. Classification (NCBI taxonomy): domain Bacteria; kingdom Pseudomonadati; phylum Campylobacterota; class Epsilonproteobacteria; order Campylobacterales; family Campylobacteraceae; genus Campylobacter; species Campylobacter sp. RKI_CA19_01122. The sequence goes on from NZ_JAKMPZ010000015.1 coordinate 6,742, forward strand.
TGATTTTAGTATGTGCTTTAAGCATTAATTCATTTTGCTTGTTTAAAGTTGGATTTTCTAATGAAGTAAAAGGTTTTTTTAATTCTTTTGTCAATAATTTTTCACACATTTGTTTAAAAGGTTTTTCTATGGTTCCTGCAATTCTAGCACCACCTTCGGTGCAATTATAAACAACAACATCGCATTGATTAAAGCGGACAATATCACTTTCAAAATTTTGGCGGAATAAAGTCCAAGCAAAAGAACTTTGCACCACCCCTTTTCCTCCATAAGCTTCGCATTCGTATTTACCATAATCTTTTTTGTAAATTTTACCATTTTTATAGTTATCTGTTAGATAAGTATAATCGCTCGAGTGTGAAATTCCATTTTCACTATAAGCTAAATCCTGCCCGATTAAAATAAGATTTTTATGATTAAGAATTACTGCTAAATTAGCTCCCATATTAGCTACACTCCATCCAGTTGGAAGATAGCCATAAGAATGCAATTGCATAAAATTAATAAATATAGCTCCTGTTACGGAAACTAATAAATAATTTCTATTATTACTATCAAGATATTTCATTGTATTAGGGTGAGCATATGACTTTATAACAAATGTTACATCTTTATCAAAATTACCAAAATTATTATTAAAATATTCGCTTGTTAAAGTTACTCTTTCTAAAGATAAAACATAATCGGGTTTGATATTATGTTTAGCTAAGATAGGGTAAGCACTATCTGCACAAAAAATAGTTGCTTTGCTAGCGTATTGCTTTAACAATGGAAGCTGTTTAGAAAGACTTGGTCCAGTTGAAACAATGATTGCTGTATCACTCAAGTTTTTTCTTTTTTGCAAGAGCTCTTTATAATTTGGATGCGTTAACATTTTAGGAAGATTATAGGTAAATTGTTCTATACCTTGAAGTGCATCAAGTGGCAAATTTCCATATGCAAACATAGCTTTTTTAAGGTATTCTGACATATTATTATTGACTTTTAATACATCATCGTGATATCTTTCATAATAATCAGAATGTAGCTCTAAAAAATATGTTCTTGCAAAATTTAACATTGGTTGTTGTCTACATATTGATTCATAATCGGAGATTTTTAGTAAATTTGTATCAGCTATTACCAATTTAGCTTCTTGTAATTCTTTGCTAAAATCCATCACGCTAAAAGCACTATGGATAATTTCTAAGTCTTTTTCAAAAACAATAATAATCTTATGATGGGGATTTTGCAAAAGAGCTTTATATAAAATTCCATTTCCAAACCCATAAAAATATAATACAGGGTATAGACGATATTTTTCATTATAAATTTTTAACATAGCATTTAATTCATCTAAAGGGTTTTTATAAATTAGAGTATTATCTTGAGTATTTAAAAAATTTATATCTAAGCTATCATTACCTTGAATAATCTTGTATTTTGATTTTTTAATAGCTGATAAAGTTTCACTTAATTTTGTTTTTATGCTTTTGATATTTTTTTGTAGCATAATACTTCCTTATTGTATGACTAAAATTACTTTATTATACTTTAAATTTAAAAAGAAAAAGCTTATATTTAAAAGAATCGGTTATTAAAAATATATTTATGTGATTATTATGATATAATTCTTATAATTAATTTAGATGGAACTTAGACTATGAATTTAGATGAAAAATTAAAAAAACGACAAAGACTTGAAATGTCTTATTATCCTACAGAGTATATTATAAGAGTTTTATTGTTGCAAAAATTCATTTTAATACCTATTTCAAAAACACCAATAAAGCCTAATCATATAACTTTTTTTTCTTTAGTTTTAATTATTATATCTTTTTTAGCTATTTATAATCATTTTACATTTCTGGCCGGTGGTTTATATTTTATTTACTGTATATTAGATTGTTTAGATGGAATGTTAGCAAGATATAAAGACTTGCGTTCTCAGTTTGGAAGTTATTTGGACAAAGTTGTAGATCATATTGGTTTTAATGGAATTTTTATTATGGCTTATATTGCATCTTATATTAGTTTATTCGAATGTTGTTTAGTGATTATTTGTATGAATTTACATAGAACGATTTGCCCTTATTATATATTAAAAAATTTAAGAAAGGTAAAAAATATAAAGCGTTTTGGGGTTAAAAAATATTTCTTAGATAGAGGTTTTATACTAGGTATTGATGCCACCTTGCTGGTAATTTTAATAAGCATTGGTTTAATTTTCAATATTTTTTCTTTGATTTGTTATTTACTTAGTTTTTTATTTATATTCGACTTAGTATATAGATTTTTTGAATTGAGATATAATTTAAAACATAATGAAAATTAAATATTATTAGTTTTATTATATTTATAAAGCATTTTAGCAAATTCTAAATCTTCAAAAGTGTCAATATCGCAAATTTTATTTCTTGGAAGTAAAAAAGCTTTAGAGTGAGATTTAAACATAAAATCTTCTTCTAGCCACGCTTCTTTTTTGCCAAAGTAAAATGCACCACCATCATGATAAGCTTTAGTAAGATCTTGTGAGCGTTTATCGTAATTTGACTCATCAAACATGTAAACTTTATTTTGATCATTAAGGTAAAAACCTCTTTGTATAGGGTATTCAAACTCACAAGCTGAAAATAAAAATTTACATTCTTCTTGACTAAATTGTTCAAAAGCTTCCTTTAAGATAAACTCATCTATAAGTGGAGCAGTTGCGTATAAGCAACACACATTTTCATAGATTTTACCCTGTTTTTCTAGAGTGATGATGGCATCTTGGATTACAGCGGTTGAACTTGCATAATCATCACTTAGTTCTTTTTTACGCACAAAAGGAGTCTTAGCGCCATACTTTAAAGCCACTTCTATGATCTTATAATCATCACTTGAAATAATTACATCATCAAAAATGCCCGAATTTAAAGCACTTTCTATGCTATAAGCAATCAATGGTTTTCCCAAAAAATCAATAATATTTTTTCTAGGAATACGCTTAGAACCACCGCGTGCAGGGATAATACAAAGATTTTTCCTATATTGTAAATTGTTCAATCAAGCACCTTGAGTTATTAATATTAACTATATTATATCAAATAATTGTATTTTTATACAGTTGATTTAAACTGATAAATAGAAGTTTTATGCTATATTTTAATAAAAATTATACTAAGTTGTAGAGTAACACAAGGATAGTTTATGAGAAATAGTGTTGAAAAAATTATATTTCAAGCATTAGATAATTTATCAGATGAAATTTTGGAATTAAAAACAGTGAATTCTAAATCACAATTATTTTTAGACTCTCTAGCTCTAGTCAGTCTAGTTGCTGATTTAGAAGAACTTTTAAGCGAGGAATTTAATAAAGAAATCATTTTAGCGGATGAAAAAATGATGAGTGCTAAAAATTCTCCATTTAAAGATGTTGAAAGCCTGACTGATTATATAGTTAAAAAACTCCAAGAGTAAGAATAATGCAAAAAATCATCATTATCACAGGAACTAGAAAAGGCATAGGCAAAGAACTGGGTGAATATTATTTAGCAAAAAATCATATAGTTTGTGGTTGCTCAAGAGGTAAAGCAAGTATAGATCATAAAAACTACAGACATTTTGAATTAGATGTTTGCGATGAAAAAGCTGTAGTTTCTATGGTAAGAAGTGTAAAAAAAGAATTTGGAAAAATTGATATTTTAATTAATAATGCTGGTGTAGCAGCTATGAATCATATATTAACAACTCCATTTAAAAGTTTAGATAATATTTTTAAAACTAATGTCTATGGTAGTTTTTTGTTTATAAGAGAAGTTTCAAAGATTATGAGCCAAACTTATAAAAAAGAACAAGTTGCTATGCCTTATAGGATTGTAAATTTTTCTACTGTTGCGGTTGCTTTAAGGTTGGAAGGTGAAGCTATATATGCTGCATCAAAAGCAGCTATTTGTAATTTAACTCAAGTTTGCGCTAAAGAATTAAGTTCATTTGGTATTACTTGTAATGCCATAGGACCTACTCCAGTTCCTACTGATTTAATTAAAAATGTTCCAAAAGATAAAATACAAGATTTGCTTAATAAACAAACTATAAAAAGATTTGGTAATTTTCAAGATCTTGCTAATGTGGTTGATTTTTTTATTAATGAAAAAAGTGATTTTATAACAGGACAAATAATATACTTGGGTGGAGTAAATGGATAAGTTTAAAAATATCTTTTTAAATAAAGTTTTTAATGAAAATCAAGAGCAACATGCTTTAATCTATGAAGAACAAAAATATACTTACAATGATTTATATAATAATACCATCAATAAAATCAATTTATTAACAAAACTTAAAAATATAAATATTGTAGGTATTGTAGGTGATTATGATTTTGAAAGTATAAGTTTATTTTTAGCGTGTATTGAGCTTAATAAAATAATTATTCCTTTTATCAATGAAAGTGAGATTGATAACAAACTTGCCGAAGTTAATTGTGATATTTTATTTAAAAACAATCAATATAAGCTACAGGAAAAACATTATAACAATCATGATTTAATCCAAAAACTTATAGATGATAATAAACCTGGTTTGATTTTATTTTCAAGTGGCAGCACAGGTAAACCTAAAGCTATGGTACACGATCTTGATAAGATTTTAAATACTTATCTTAATAAAAAATCAAAAAAACTTAATATTTTATTATTTTTAATGTTTGACCATATAGGTGGTTTGAATACTTTATTTAACTGTCTTAGTATGAATGCTTGTGCAATTGCTTTAAAAGATAGAAAAAATATTGAAGCTTTAGCTCAAACCATAGAAAAACACCAAATTTCATTCTTGCCTGCTTCACCTTCTTTGCTTAGTTTAATGTTGGTAGCAAATGTAGTTGAAAAATATAATTTAAATTCTTTAAAGCTTATTAGTTATGGCACAGAAAGAATGTCAGAAACTTTACTTGTAAAATTAAAACAAAGTTTTCCAAAAGTTAAATTTCATCAAACCTTTGGCGCAAGTGAAGTAGGTATTGCTCAAACAAAAAGTTTTGGAAACTATTTTAAATTAGAAAACATAGCATATAAAATTATCAATAATGAGCTATTTTTAAAAAGCAATATGCAAAGTTTGGGTTATTTAAATGCCGATAACTCTGTTTTTACAGATGATGGATACTTTGCTACTGGGGATTTGGTTGAAGTGATCAATAAAAATGGTGAAGAATATATTAAAATTATCGGAAGAAATAAAGAAGTTATTAATGTTGGTGGAGAAAAAGTATTACCCCAAGAAGTAGAAGGTATATTAATGCAAATACCATTTATACAAGATTGTTTAGTCTATGGACAAAATAACCCTCTAACAGGCCAAAGTGTTTGTGTAAAAATTGTGTTAGAACAAAATGAAAATTTTAGCACATTAGAAGCTAAAAAAAAGATAAGAATGTTTTGTAAAGATAAATTAGCTAATTATAAAATACCAACTAAAGTGGAAATCGTACAAAGATTAGAAATTAGTGAGAGGTTTAAGAAGATTAGGAGTTGATTTTTGACTTTAGTATAGATCAAATTTGAATAAATTTTTAATTATTTTTTATGCTTAATTATGGTATATCATATTTAAAAAATAAAATTTTATGTCAAGGTTATAAATGCTCATAAATCAAACTTATTTCATAGATTCTTGTGATGATGTAGAATTAAATATAAAAAGAGAAAGTAAATTAGAATTTCAACTTATATATGATGATACAAAAGAAATTCAAGCTATAATGTGTATCATTCAAGGACTTGGTGCTGATATAAGAGATCCTGTTTTAAAATTTAATATGGAGTATTTTGCATCAAATTACAATGTAGCAGTTTTGAGTGTAAATTATCATGGTATAGGTAATCGTCCTCAAACTGGAGCACAATGGTATTTAGATGATATTGATAAACTTATTTTTGATGCAAGCTTAAAAGCTATTGACATAGAAATTCCTTATGATATATCAAAACTTAATACTTTTGAAGAATTTCATCCTGCTATGGAATATCTTAATAAAGAAATTCAAAAAAAGAAAGACGCTTGGGATTTTGATAGAGATTATTATTTAGATTTAAGTGTGAGCTTAAAACTTACAAATGATGAATATCAAAATTATGGTATTATGCAAACAATTGATATGATAAATACTTTGCTTTATGTAAAAGCGAATATTTTTAAAAATAAAGATTTAAAAACCATTGTAGTAGGGGTTTCACATGGTGCTTATATGGGTATATTATCTGCAAAGATAGCTCCGTGGACTATAGATGCAATTATTGATAATTCTTCCCATGTGACGCTTGATGGAGATGCTTGGAGATATATAGGTTTTGGAAAAGAAGTTGATTTTACTCAGTATTTTTGTTTCGGAACTTTTCACTATTTTAATAATATTAGACTTTGTGCTTCTGAAAAAACACTATGGACTACAAACAAACAATCCCCTTATTATTTTTCACCTGCTAGAAAACTCATTAGAGAAACACTAAATAAAGATCATCTAAATATACAAGCAAAATATCCAAATCCAAAATATATTGCTTATCATTCTAAATTTGATGAATATGTTCCTTTAGAAGAAAAAGAAGAATATGTTAATATTTTAAAAGAACATGGACTTGATGTTGAATTTATAAAAGTTATAGATGAAAAACAAATAGATGGTAAGTTTATTAAAAATCTAACTCATGGTATGGGTATACCTATGAAACTACTTATTAAAAAACACTTACCACAAATTTTACAAGAGCCTTTAAAAGATAAAACTTGTAAAAAAGAAATCTCATATAAGTGTGATGATTTAATATATACTTTTAAAGAGGAAAATGAGCAGATATTACTTGATGTGCAAAAATTAAACTAAAAGATGCAAGAAAGGAAAGAAATGAAAAATTTTTTTAACTCATTACAAGATAAAGAATTTATTTTTGCGCCACAATGCTATAAAACATGCAATGGCGGATGCTGTCATAATATTCATGCACAATATTTTAAATTTAATAAATCTAGTGCGGTGATATTACCTATGCTTGAAGTTGAATATCTTTCGCTAAAGCAAGCCGGTAATACATATTTAGAAAATGGAAAAGTCAATACCTTTACTTTAAAAAATGGAAAAAAAATCAATGCTTATTTTGCAAAATGTGATTTAAATGGACTTTGTAATCCTCATAGTCTTAGACCTTTGATATGCAAGCTTTATCCTTATTATCCTCAGGTTGATTATGATGGAAATTTTTTAGGGGTTAAACCTTGTGCGTTATTTGATATTTTTTATAAAGATGCCCAAAAGCATTATTGTACTATAACCCATAGAAAAAATGATGAGTTTTTAAAGGAATTTGAGCAAAGCACACAGGTATTAAGAAAGGAACCTATAATGATATTTGTGTTTAAGGTGCTTGAAGTAGTAGAAGAAACTCTTAAGCAGTATACTTATGATCATTATGGAAAAGTAATTTATCTTGAAGAATTAACACATGAAGAAAAATTTGATTTTTTTGCTTTTCAAGAGATTAATTCTATGACTATGCAAGCATATAGAAATGAAAAATTTATTGACAAAATTCAAGATATATATGATAATTTAGAGATGCGATATCAAGAGCATTTTACAAAGTATTTTAATGATTAGAGAAAAATTATGCTTAAAAATGAAACTTATTTTATAGACTCTTGTGATGATGTAGAATTAAATATAAAAAGAGAAAGTAAATTAGAATATAGAATTACTTATGATGATAGTAAGCAAATGAAAGCTATCGTTTTTATCATAGGAGCGTATGGTTCGAATGTTGATTTATCAATCATTGATTTTGACAGGCAATTTATAGCTAAAAAATTTGATGTAGTGGCTGTAAGTGTTTTATATCATTGTTTTAGCTGTAGAATAAATGAAAAAGATAAAAGATATAGTGCACAATTTTCGTATGATGAATATAATGTAAATCAATTAAAAAAATCCCTAGAAAAGATGAATTTTAATACGCATGGACTTAATACATGGAATATGGAAGAATATCTTGTTTCATTAGAATCTACCATTGATGCTTATAAATTAAAAGGTGTTTTAGCTAATGATTATAAGTTTTTTATAACTTCTACTATGTTACCAGCTAATAATGAATATCAAAATTATGGTATTATGGCTGCTATTGATTGTATTAATAGCTTAAAAGATTTGTGTAAAAACTTTCCTGATTTTAGAAGATTACCAAAAATTTATGGAGGAGGGTCTTATGGAGGTTATCTATCTTTATTGATATCTAAAATAGCTCCTTGGCATGTTGATGGAGTTATAGATAATTCTGGTGAAGCAATATTGCTTTTGGGTTATATTATAGGAAAAGATTTAGATCATCCTGATGCGCTTTATTATTCCAGAAATTTTCAGGTTGGAATTTTTTTAAAAACTTATTGGAATGCCAATAAAGAATCGCCATATTGTTTTAAAGATGAGAATTATGAAATAAGAACTTTATTAAATCAAACTCATTTAATTTTACAAGCTCAAAAAAATAAAAATATACTTTATGCAAGTTATCATAGTTCTGCTGACCCATTGACTTCTTGCGAATTTAAAACTCAATATATGCAAGTTTTAAAAACATTGGGTTATGATGTTAATTTTCACTTGATAGATGAAAAAGATATTGATGGTAAGTTTATAAAAAAACTCACACATGGAGGTGGAATAACAGTTAAAGCTTTATTTGGTAGGGAATTACCAAAAATGCTTGAAAAATTTAAGGATAAAAAATTCATCCTAAGAGAAGATAGTATAAGTTATCCTTGTAAGGATAAGGTTTTTACTTTTAAAGATAAAGGTAATAAATTTATGCTTGAGATTATATAACTTCCTCAAGCATATTTTTAATCGTAGAAAAATCCTCAAAATTATCCGGAGTGATATATTTGGCATCTAAATTTTTTCCTATAAATTTTTCGATTTCAAGTATTAATTTCATCATATCAATACTATCAATAATATCATCATCCACTAAATTACGACTATTTTCATTTATATCACTTCTATTAATTGCATTAAACATATTTTGTATATTACTAAAATCAATTTTCATTTTTATCCTTTTTTTATTATGATATCTAAATTTTTATAAAAACAAAGTTATAAAAATTTTTAAAGGAAACAATTATATCAATTATATCAAAACTTATAAAATACTTCATCATTTTTATTTTTTTGATATCTTAGCCAATATCCAGCTAACATTGAAGAGAATAAAGTGGTAAGTATCAAAGTTGTAAAAAAGCTAGTATTGATAATTTGATAATAAAAAGCAACGCTAGCTAAAACAATACCAGGACCTCCTCTTGCATTCATGGTGATAGCAAAATTAACTCTTGATAAATTAGAAATTTTTAAAGTTAAAAGAGATAAATAACATCCTAAAAACTCAAAAACGCAAGCTAATAAGCAAAACATAACAAACATAATAAATGAAAATTCATGAATAACATTTAGCTGTATTCCAATTAGTGCAAAATATATCGGAATAAAACAAGAAAAAGAAAAATCAGATATACTAGTAATTTTTTCTTTTAACTCATGATTGTTTTGCAATATATTTTTGATTAAAAATCCCACTAAAAAGGAAGTATACATGGGATTAATATGAACAATATTTAACAACGCAATAGCTAAAAATAATAGCACAAAAGAAAGCGTAAAAAAGTCTATAGATTCAAAATGAAAATGAATTTTGCTAACAATATTTGCTAAAACTTTTACAAGGATAAAAAGAATAATAGTAATAAAAGCTGTCCATAAGTTATTTTCAATTGAAAAAGAATTGCTTGTTGAGGCATTAATAGCGACATTGAGTAAAATCCACAAAAATAAATCTTGTATGGTGGAGGTAGTTAAAACTATACTAGCAAATCTTGTTTTTATGATGCCTATATCAAAAAAAATCTTTGAGATAACAGGAATTGAAGTAACTGCTATGGCTATTAAAAAAACCAAACTAAAAGATAAATCATTTCCTTTTTCTCCAATAAAACTATCTTTGAAATAATCAATAAAAAAATAGCCTAAAGCAATAGGTATAAAGGTTGCTCCTAAAAATAAAGTAAAAATGATTTTAATGTTTTGTTTTTCAAAATTAATTTGTGTATTAAAACCTGCAATAAACATTAAAAATATAAGACCTAATTGATAAAAAGTATTTAAAATTTTTCCTTGCTCTTGAAAATTTAAAAATATATGTGTAACAAATTCAGGTGCTATAATATAAAGCCCGCTAGCTCCTAATATAAATCCTCCTGTAATCTCCCCAATAACCTTAGGTGCTTTTAAAAAGGTAAAAATTTTACCAAAAACAAAAGCTGATAAAAGCAAAACACCTAAAGATAAAAATATAGCAGTAAGATTATCAGGACTTAAAGATTCTATTTTCATTGTCCAACCCTTTATAAAGTTATTTTTTCAGAGTTAATCTCATTTTTCATTAAATTCAAGATTTTTATACATTCTTGCACATATTTCCCAACAGCTGTTTCTTCAGATAATTGAATTCCATAAACACCACTTTTTGATATATTATATAAATCATCGATTTCTGCTATAGTAGGTATAGGTTTTTCTTCCATATTTTTAAGAATTTGAGTTGCTAAAAATACTCTTACACCATTATGATTAGCCATTTGAATAATATAATTTTGAAATCTAGGAATTTTTTCGATACCAATTTCTGTAGATAAATCTCCTCTATCTATTAGTATAAAATCAATTTCTTGTAAAATTTCATATAGATTATTTACTGCTTCTAAGGTTTCTATTTTTGAGATGATCTTGGTGTCTGAATTTAATGATTGTTTTAACTCTTTTATATCTTGAGCCTTTCTTACAAAAGAAGCTCCAAGATAGTCAATCTTAAACTCATTACAGAATTTAATCAATTCCATATCTTTTTCAAATAAAAATGGAATATTTGTATGGAGATTTCTTATATGCATACCTTTATTGTTTAATAATAATCCATCGCTTTTGGAAGTAAATATTATTTCTTCATTACTAACAGACTTAACAATAAACAAAAACACACTATCATTAGCATATACTTGCATACCTGGTTGAATTAGTTTATAAAAATCTTTAAAGTTAAATTGTGTGATTTTTAAGGTAAAATCTTGATCTTTGGAAACTTGTATAGGCTCATTAATATTAGCAGTTCTTATCTTATTGCCAGGAAGATCAATTAAAATTTTGGCAGATTTGCTTTGGTTTCTTATATTAAAAATAGTATTTTTTATATCTTCTAAATTACCATGAGCTCCATTTATTCTATAAATAAAATTATCTTGATGAATTTCATTAATTTTGAATTTATTACCTAAGCTTGGACCTACTGTTAATATATATTTTTGCATTTTAATCCTTTATAAAAATATTACTTACTCCAAGATTTATGAGTGTTTGAGCAACCTCTTTTCTCATAAATCTCTCATTTGGAATTTCTCCTGAAATTAAGGCTTTTCTAATTTTGGTACCACTGATAGAAATTTTATGAGTATCTTTGTGTGAACATACCTTCTCGCTAACTATCTCTTGACATTTAGTACAAAAATATGGCTCTTTTAAAAGTAATAGCTCTATGCCAAGCTCATTTGCAGAATTTAATTCCTTCGCAAGCTTGTGCGCTTCGTACACTCCATAATAATCACCCACGCCAGCATGATCTCTACCTATAATAAAATGAGTACATCCTGCATTTTTGCGAACTATTGCATGAAAAATAGCTTCTTTGGGACCAGCATAACGCATATTAGTTTCTAAACCTTGTATAAATACTCTATTTTTTGGATAAAACTCTTCAAACATTATTTTATATGCACTCATAACTGCTTCTTGGGTAAAATCACCTTCTTTTTTCCATCCGATTAAAGGATTAATAAACAAAGCATCGCAAAGTTCTAAAGCGATTTTTTGTAAATGCTCATGAGCTTTATGTATAGCATTTCTTGTTTGAAAACCAGCAATGGTTTTTACTTCTTTATTTTTTTTACTAAAAATATCTTGCAATATATTTTTATATAAGCTATCTTGATAAAATTCTTCTTTAAGTTGTATTTTTCCTGCAATTTTAAAGGAAGATTTTGATTTTTCTTTTTTTATACCAGGATGATTTAGATCTTTGGTTTGATAAATTTCAAACAAATCTTTATCTTGCACCTGAAATTTATCTTCTATGTGTATATTTCCTATTAATTCGTTTTTATAATACAAATCTCTTGTACCACCTACAGTGTAAGAATTTAAATTTTCCACCTCTAAGGTTATAGGTAAAGTCCAAATTGAACCATTTGAAAGCTTCATGCTATAAACTACACTTTTAAAATCTTCATAGTTCATAAAACCTTCCAAGGGATCAAAAATTTTTGATGCAAGATATTTAAGATCTAAAAAATTTTCATGGTTAATGGTTATCATTGTTATTTTCTTTTAAGATTTTAATAATCATTTGAACTTTTTCTTTTATTTTATCTTGAGAAGAGTTGTCGATGGTCAAGTTAGCTTGAGGTTGGTCAAAACTAATGTCAATGCCAACTACATTTTGTGTTTCTTTATTTATTGCTTTAGTATAAAGACCTTTTTGATCTCACTTTATTAATTCATCCATATTGCATTTAATATAAACTTCAATATAATTTTGAAAAATTTGCCTATTGTATTTATAAATTTCATTAAACATAGATATTGTGGTGATGATAACTATCATGCCTTGATCATTTAAAAATTTGGCAAATTTAGATCGCTTGATAGCCAAGTTAATACGACTTTGCTTATCATAATCATATGCTTCTAAAATATCTCTAAATTCATCACCATCAAGATAAATAATATTAGCATAATCTTGTTTGAGTGTATTATATAAAGCTTTTCCTATCGTGCTTTTACCACTCCCTGCAAGACCTGTTAAAGTGATAACTGGAAAAGTTGTATTCATTTTTGACTTCCTTAAATACTTTTTATTTGATTATCTTTAAAACCTTCCTATCAATCTTCCCATTTGCATTTAAAGTAAATTGTTCTATTTTAACAAATTTTTTAGGTATCATGTAAATAGGGAGTTTGTCTTTTAAAAAGTTTTTAAAATCTAACTCTTCCTTACTTTCATAAAAGCAAATAATTTCTTCTTTAAAAATACAAGCGCAATTTCTTACATTCTCATAAGAATTGATAATACTTTCTATCTCTCCAAGTTCTATGCGATGACCCATATATTTGATTTGATGATCTATTCTTCCATAGCATAAAAGTTCGCCAAATTCATTATAAGCTACCACATCACCTGTTTTATAAAGCAAGTCTAGGTAATTATCATGCAAAGGATTTTGCACAAAAGCTTGCTTTGTTTTTTCTTTATCGTTGTAATAGCCTAAGGAAAGACAAGTTCCTCTTACATAAAGCTCACCTTTAATTCCCACTTGACTTGGAGTAATTAAATTTAAATTCTCATCAAAGACTAAAAGTTGGGTATTTTTACAAGCTTTTCCTATAGGTAAAAGCTCATCATCGCTAAATTGCCTATCAACTATGTAAAAAGAGCACACATCGGTAATTTCAGTAGGTCCGTAAAGATTAGCAAATAAAGCACTAGGAAGGTGCTTACGCCAAATGTTGAGTTGTTTATTTGGCATGATTTCACCACAAAAAAGAATTTTATTTAAATGCCTTAGTGTAAAGGCTTCAAGAGCATTGGTATTAGCAAAATAAATCAGCACTGAAGGTACCCAAAAAATTGTTGTTATTTTTTCTTGTTCTAGATACTCTAAAATTTTATTTGGGAAAGCAAAAAGATGATTTGGCAGTATATGAAGTGTAGCTCCCATTTTAATAGAGCTAAATATATCTAATATGCTATTATCAAAGTAAAATGGTGCTTGATTAGCAAGTATATCCTCATGACTTAGTTTAAAAGTCTCACATACCCAAAAAGTATAATCAATCACACTTTTATGGCTTATACTTACTCCTTTTGGAGTTCCTGTGCTTCCGCTTGTAAAAAAGACATAAAGTAAATTAGTATCTATGTGATCGTTTAAAGCTTTTTCTAAAGCATTTTCATTTATAACAAAGCTTTCAAAATCTTCTGTGAAAATGGTATCAAGATTAAAATCTAAATTTAATTTTTTAGAAGTGATTAAAAGTTTTGGTTTCAAAACTTCTATAACTTTTTCTACACGCTCTTTGGGACTTTTTTCATCTAAAAGTGTATAAAAATTTCCACTTTTTGCTACACCAAAAAAAGAAAGCAAACAATCAATCCCTTTAGGAAGTATGATTAATACAGGATCTTGTGTACTTTTAGTAGGAAGTTTAGAAAGAATTTTACTTGCTATTTTTTTACTTAAATCATCAAATTCTTTATAGTTTATACTTTTACCGTTAAACTCAACAAAAGCATTTTTACTTCCAAATTTAGCAACACTTTCTTGTAAAAAATCATTGATATGAGTTGTCATGAGTTTCCTTGATTTTTTTAGTTATAATAGCATATAAATTATAATATCAAGAAAGAAA
>NZ_JAKMPZ010000016.1:0-18701 GCF_025771325.1 Campylobacter sp. RKI_CA19_01122
TATACCATTATAGTTTTTAATAGTAAGTTGAGCTATACCACTATCTCTTGACATAGAACCTGTTTCAAATCTAGTTACACCTATTTTAGAGCTTTGAGTTGAACCAATACTTGCTTTGATAGATTGATTTGACTGTGCACCTACTTGAAATTCTTGATTTACAAAGCCACCACTTAATAACTGCTTTCCATTGAATGAAGTTTGATTTGCAATATTATCAAGTTGCTCCATCAAACGATTAATATCAGCTTGAAGCATATTTCTTGTTTTAGTAGTTTGTCCATCTTGTGCTGCTTGAGTAGCTTTTACCTTAATAGTATCTAAGATTTTAAGCTGCTCATCCATAGCCTTATCAGCTGTTTGTAAAATACCTAAAGCATCATTACCATTGCTTATAGCTTGACCTAAAGTATTAGCTTGTGATCTTAAGCTATCTGCTATAGCCATACCTGAAGCATCATCTGCTGCAGAGTTGATTCTAAGACCTGAGCTTAATCTGCTTAGAGAGCTATCTAATGCTCTTGAGTTTAAATTTGCGTTGTTTTGAGCATTTAAAGATGCCACATTAGTATTTATACGAAATCCCATTTTAAATCCTTTTAAATAAATTCAACCGCTTCCATGCAGTTGTTTAAGCTATATCGAAAAAATGATAAAAAAATTTATACTTTTAAGATATTTTTATATTCATTTATAGAATTTTCTATACTTGCTAAACTTAACGCTGCGATTTCTAAAAATATTTTTAAAAAATCTACATAACTTGATAAAGCATTTTGAGGTTCTTGATATAAACTCACATTAAAAAAAGCTCTATGATAAAATAATGGTTTATACATAAAACTTTGTAAAATTTTCGCATTATCTAATAAATCATTAAAATCAAAAATAAACTTTGATACTTGCTCATCAAAAGCTGCATTTTGATTTTGCAAAATTACTAAAAGATCTTTTGCTTTTTGATGTAAAGCATTTAACTCTAAATAATCTTTTTGTAAAATTTCCAAAGATTTTTTTAATAATTTTTCTTGTCTATTAATACTTAAAGTATTTGGAAATACATAATCTTGTTTTTTATCTTTATATAATGCTAAAACCTTTTCAAAAGGTATCTCTATGGTATAATCTATAAAAGCTCCACCTTCTGTGGCATTATAAAACTTAACATTAGGATGAGATAAAAATAAAACTTCCAATCTTTTTCTAAATTCATCCCAGCCTATATGAGTTTGAATAAAACCTTGCTTATTATAAGCTAACACTTTTAATTTTTTTCTATTATCTTCTATGGATTTAATATTACCAAAACTAAAAACATCTGCATCTACATGCGAGCTTCCATCATCACTAAAAGCCAAATCTTGTCCTATCATGATTACATTAGTAAATCTCAAAGCTATAGCAAAATTATAAGCAAAATGAGCTACATTGATACCTATATCTAAATAACCAAAATCATTTAAATTAAATTTTTGTTGATAATCTAAACTATCTAAAATAAAAATCTTTGGATTTTTATTTTCTAAAATTTGAATTAAAGCTTTATCTACAGCAGCATTTATAATATAAATGGGTTCTTTTTTACTTTGTGGTAAATTTTCATAAAAACATTTACATTTTTCTTGCACATCCATAGAAAAAACAAAATCAGGATAAATTTCATTCTTAAGTAAAGTTTTATAAGTAGCATCTAAAGCAAATATCACATAATCATCTTGACAAGTTTTTAAAAGTTTAAGTTGTTTATTTAAAGAAGGACCTGCGCACACCACAATAACACTTTTATTTTTTCCTTTATTTTCATAAATAAATCTTTGAAAAGGAGTATTTTTTAAAACTAAAGGTAAATTAGATAAAAAATTTCTTTGTACCTTACTATTTAAAGAAAAATTTTTATCTATACTATGAGTTAACCTATAAATAACATCTAAGCACTTTTGATACACAAAATCAAACATAGGACTATTATTATAAAATTCACTATAAGGTAAAAGTTTAAAAAGCCCTAAATACTCAAAACAATCTTTTTGCGAAAAAAGCAAAACAAGATACTCTTCTAATCTTTTCTCTTCTACATCACAAAGATATATTTTTCCGCTTGAAAGCTCTTGACTTAAATCCATCTTACTTAAAACATTAGCAAAAAATTCTGATTTATCAAAAATAAAAATATGTTTATTAATAAGTTTTTTTAAAAAAAGCCCATCTCCTATACCGCAAAAAAATATATTAGGTTTTATTAAATCATCTTTTGAGGGCACAAAGGGTGTTTGACTTGGAAAGATGTCGATAAATTCTTCTTTTAAAGATAGAATTTTTTCTTGTAATGGTTTATTGGTAAATTCTAAAGCTTGTAAGTTTTTTTGCAAAAACATTTTATATCCTATGAAATTAAATTATAGAAAATTATATCATTAATTGCATTTTATTTAAAAATCCATCTAAGCAAAAAATTTAACTTTTTTTTATACACTTTTACTAATTTTAATCCTTATAAGGAAAATAATGAAAAATTTAATCATAGTAGAATCACCTGCTAAAGCTAAAACCATAGGTAATTTTCTAGGTAAAGACTATGAAGTAATAGCTTCTAAAGGCCACATTAGAGATTTACCTAAAACTAGCTTTGGTATAAAAATAGAAGATGAAAATTTTAAACCAGAATATAGAATTTCAAATGATCATTCAAGTTTAGTAAAAGAACTCAAAGAAAAGGCTAAAAAAGCTAAAACCATCTACCTTGCAACCGATGAGGATCGTGAGGGTGAAGCCATAGCTTATCATATAGCTAAGGCTATTAATAAAGATGAAAATTCCCTGCCACGCATAGTTTTTCATGAGATTACTAAAAGCGCTATAGAAAATGCTTTAAAAAACCCAAGATCTTTAAATGTAAATAGCGTCAATGCTCAACAAACTAGACGCTTACTTGATCGCATAGTAGGCTATAAATTAAGTCCTTTACTAAATCAAAAAATCCAAAAAGGCTTAAGTGCAGGGCGTGTGCAAAGTGCGGCTTTAAAAATCATCGTCGATAGGGAAAGAGAAATAAAAGTTTTTATTCCTTTAAAATACTTTAGTATAGATATGATTTTTGAAAAAGACTTGCAAGCTGAATTAGTCGAATTTCAAAATCAAAAGATAGAAAAACTAAGTCTAACTAACGAAGATAGAGCCAAACTCATCTTTGAAGCTTGCAAAAATGCTAACTTTAAAATAAAAGATATAGAAAGTAAAGATAGAAAAATAGCTCCACAAGCACCTTTTATGACTTCAACCCTGCAACAAAGCGCGAGCAATCGCCTAGGTTTTAATCCTAAAAAAACCATGATGATTGCCCAAAAACTTTACGAGGGTGTAAAAACCCATCAAGGTATTATGGGTGTGATCACTTATATGAGAACTGACAGCTTAAACATCGCAAAAGAAGCTTTAGAAGAAGTAAGAAAACTCATCAAAAATGATTTTGGCAAAGAATACTTACCAAGCAAAGCAAATATTTATACCACTAAAAGCAAAGGCGCTCAAGAAGCACACGAAGCCATAAGACCGACTAATCTTAGCTTTACTCCAAAACTTGCAAGTGAATTTTTAGAAAAAGATGAAGCAAGATTATATACTTTAATATATAATCGCTTTTTAGCTTCACAAATGAATCCTGCTATATCTCAAACTCAAAATGTCTATGCAAAATCAAACGAAGCAAGTTTTAAAATAAGTGGTAGAAAAATTTTATTTGATGGGCATTATAAAGTATATGGAGATATGGATAAAGATAAAATTTTACCTAATTTAAAACTAGAAGATATACTAAATATACAAAATATAGAATTAAACTCGCATTTTACCGAGCCACCTTCAAGATACTCTGAAGCTGGACTTGTTAAAAAGTTAGAAAATCTTGGCATAGGACGCCCTTCAACTTATGCTCCAACCATCTCTTTACTTAGCGCAAGAGAATATGTGCGTATAGATAAAAAGCAAATCATACCTAATGAAATAGCCTTTGTTGTAACAGAAGTTTTAGAACAAAACTTTAGCGATATAGTAGATAGTGATTTTACTTCTAAAATGGAAGATAAACTTGATATCATTGCAGAAGGCAAAATGGACTGGCAAGAAGTTTTAAGAGAGTTTTATTTTCCTTTTATGAGAAAAATTGATGAAGGTAAAAAAAATATAAAAAGCCAAAAAACTTTCACAAAGCTAGATGAAACCTGCCCTGATTGTGGTGGAGAGCTTGCTATAAGAAAAGGAAGATATGGAGAATTTATAGCTTGTTTAAATTTTCCAAAATGTAAATACTCAAGAAATTTAAAACAAGAAACACAAAACGAAGAAAAAAGTGAGAAAAAACTCAATACCATAGGCGTGAAATGCCCAAGCTGTCAAGAAGGCGAGATCGTGGAGCGTTTTTCTAAGCGTGGTAAATTTTATGGATGTAGTGCTTATCCAAAATGCAACTATATAAGCAAATACAAACCAAGTGAAGAAAAATGTAGCAAATGTGGCGAAACTTTGATTATCAAAGAGCTTAAAAAAGGCACATTTTTAGAGTGCTTAAAATGCAAAATCAAAAAGGAAATTTAATGCAAATTATGCTTTGTGCTATATCTAATATAGCAAGTGGAGGGTGCGGGGAAGATTGTAAATACTGCACTCAAAGCGCTCATGTAAAAACTAATATCAACAAATACAAAAGAAAAGATATAGATCAAATTGTTTTAGAAGCTAAAATAGCTAAGAAAAACGAGGCTTTAGGTTTTTGTTTAGTTACAGCAGGTGCTGGACTTGATGATGAAAAACTTGAGTATGTGTGCAAAGTAGCTCATGCGGTGCAAAAAGAAGTAGAAGGACTTTTACTCATAGCTTGCAATGGCATAGCAAATTTAGAACAACTCAAAGAATTAAAAAAAGCAGGAATTTTTTCTTATAATCATAATCTAGAAACTTCTAAAGAATTTTTTCCAAACATATGCTCTACGCATACTTGGGAGCAAAGATTTCAAACTAATCTTTATGCTAAAGAAGCAGGTTTAATGCTTTGCTGTGGCGGAATTTATGGTCTTGGAGAAAGTGAAGCTGATAGAAAAAGTTTTAGAACAAGTTTAAAAGAGCTTGATCCTTTTTCCTCACCTATTAATTTTTTCATACCAAATGAAAATTTAAAGCTCAAGCAAAACTTATTAAATGCTGATGAGGCGTTAAATATCATCAAAGATACTAAAAAAGACTTACCAAATGCACATATCATGGTAGCAGGTGGTAGAGAAGTAGTGCTAAAAGAAAGACAATATGAAATTTTTGACGCAGGAGCTAGTGCTATAGTAGTAGGTGATTATCTTACAACTAAAGGCGAAGAACCTAGCAAAGACATACAAAAACTAAAACAAATGGGATTTAGCTTTGCTAGCTCATGCCATTGATGCTCAAGCTGCTACGGATTTAAAAATTTTATTAGTCGTAGCAGGATGTTTGCTTACATCACCTTATATTGCTAAATTTTTAAAACTCCCACTTTCAGCTACTGAAATTATGCTTGGCTCTTTTATAGGATTTTTAGGTTTTATAGGAGAAAGTGAGAATTTTAAGCTTTTGGCTAATGCAGGATTTTACTATCTTATGTTTATAGCAGGGATGGAAATCAATCTTAAAACCTTTTTAAAAACCGAAAGAAGCTTACTTAATAAAGCTTTTATTTACATCATACTTTTATATGTTTTTAGCGTTTTAGCGGTTGAAAGTATAGATATTTCTTATATTTTTGTCATTATCATACCTGTTATGAGTGTGGGTTTGCTCTCAACGCTTTATAGAGACTTTGGGAAAAATTGCGAGTGGTTAAATGTATCCATGGTGGTAGCCACTTTAGCTGAAGTTGTGAGCATAGTTTTACTTACCATAGCTGCAGCATTTTTGGGAAAAGGTGCTGATCTTTTCTCACTTACTCAAAATTTATTATACCTAGTGGGATTTTTAGCACTTTGTATTTTTGGATTTAAATTTTTAGAAGTGCTTTTTTGGTGGTATCCACAACTTAAAACTATACTCATGCCTTGGCAAGATCAAAATGAAAAAGATATAAGATTTTGCATGGCAATTTTCATAGCCATAGTTGCAATTATGATTTATTTTAAACTTGAAGTTGCACTTGGAGCTTTTATAGCGGGTTCATTTATAGCTACTTTTTTTGATCATAAAAAAGACTTAGAGCATAAACTTTCTAGTTTTGGTTATGGCTTTTTAATCCCTATATTTTTCATTTATATAGGTTCAAGCTTTAAACTCCAAATGCTTTTAAATCCTCAAGTTTTAATCATAGCTTTTTCACTAACTATCTTTATGATAGGACTAAGAATACTTTGCGCTATGACTTTTGTAAAAATACTTGGTTTAAAAAATACCTTTTTATTTGGCTTAAGCCATTCTATGCCACTAACCTTACTTATCGCAGTAGCTACGCTTTCTTATCAAACTAATATTATCACTCAAGATATATACTCAGGATTAGTGCTTACTGCTTTACTTGAAGCAATTTTAGCTATTAGCTTAATAAAATTTATCAATAATCTTAGTAGAAAATAACTCTACTAAGTATTTATTTTCACTTGCTATAATTTTCTTATGAAAAATTTAGACACACTTTTAGAATTAGCCTTAAAAGCAGGCAAGGAAGCCTCTAAGATATTGCTTGAATATAAAGACAAAAATACCTTATGGCTTAAAGATGATGATTCCCCAGTAGGTTTAGCTGATATAAAATCTAATGAAGCCATTAGTGAAATTTTAGCTTCAAGCGATATGGCTATATGCTCTGAAGAAAATATACTTTCTTATGAAGAAAGAAAAAATTTAGAGTATTTTTGGCTAATAGATCCTCTTGATGGCACTAAATCTTATGCTAAAAAAGATAAAGAATATTGTGTTTTAATCGCATTAATCCATAAAAACACTCCTGTGCTTTCGCTTATAGGCGATGTGGAAAATAATGCATTTTATTATGCACATACCCATACTAAAGTTTATAAAAATAATGAAATTTTAAATCTTAATTTAGAGCAATACGAAAAGGTTAAAAATATAGCCCTCTACTCTAAAAATCATGATAATAATGAAGATTTTTTTATTCAAAATCATCTTGAAGGCATTAAGGTTTCATCTGCTTTAAAGTTTGTATATTTACTTGAAGCAAAAGCTGGAATTTACCCGCGTTTTGGCGGCCCAAAAGCTTGGGATATAGCCGCGGGAGATTTCTTAGTCAAACAAAATGGTGGAATTTTATACGATTTTGATAAAAAGGCCTTAAACTACAATAGTCCTGATTTTAAACTTCCAAGTTTTATAGCTTTTTCTAAGAATGAATTTAAATTAAAAGGTTTTTAGTGAGATTTTTTTTGGTGTTTTTGTGTTTTTTAAGTGCTATTTATGCCAATTCTTTTGCAAATAAAAAAATCATCAAATTACAAAATAATGATGATTTTAATATCATCAATCTTGATCAAGATATAAATTATGATAAACTCTCACACATTAGTACCTTAGCTTTAGTGCCAAGCTATGAAAAAGAATATAATTTTTATTTTTCAAACTTAAAAATCGATGCTAAAAGCATGGCAAAAGACACACTAAAAGCATTAAGTGCTATTTTAAATGAGCAAAATAATTTTGCCTTACTTAGTCAAAAAGAAAATCAAACTTATATCAATAGCCAAAATATCTTACAAACAAATAAAAATTTCATCAATGCAAGTGAGTTTTTAGAATTTAATCGTTTCAAAAAGGCTGATTTTATTATTTTGCTAGATTTAAAAAGCATTCAAGCAAGCCAACAAAATTTCTTGCTTTTTTCCAATTTTGAAGTCAAAGCCGACATAGAATACAAACTTTTTAATGCCAAAACAAAAAAACTAAAAGATCATAAAATCCTTACTATCAATACTCAATTTAGCACAAATGATAAAAATAAATCTTATCAAGAATTAGTCCATGAAATAGCTAAAATTGTTTATGAAGATATTAAAAATACTATATAATTACCACTTCTTCTTCTAAAACAATCCCAAATTCTTCAAAAACTCTTTTTTTAGCAAGCTCTATCAAAAATAAAGCATCATCAAAACTAGCATGTTTTTTATTGATTAAAAAATTTGCATGTTCATTGCTAAACATCGCATCATTTTTACTAAAACCTTTAAGATTAACTGCTTCTATCAACCTTCCTGCATGATCGTTTTTGGGATTTTTAAAAATAGAGCCAAAGCTAGCACCTTTGGGTTGATTTTTTCTTGCATTTTTTAAAAGCTCATCTTTAACTGGGTCAAATCCATATTCTAAAAAAAACTTCGCACTAAACATCACTTCTTTAATAGGATTAAACCTATAAGCAAAAGCAATATTTTGTTTTAAAATTTCTTGATTAAAAGTGCAAATACTAATTAAATTTTTGCTAATATCCTCATCTTTTAATCCTGCATTCATTTTTAAAATACCGCCCAAAGTCCCTGGGATATTTCTTAAAAACTCAAAGCCTTTTAAGTTATTTTCTTTAGCAAAATGATATATTTTAAAAGATTTCACGCTAGAGCCTATCTCTAAAAACATACCTTTTTCATTTTGCTCTAAAATTTTAATATAATCAAAACTTTTCCCTAAAATTCCAAGTTTTTTGGGTTTTGGAGAGATTAAAAGATTATTTGCCCCACCTATTAAAAAACCATCAAATTCGCAAGGCTCTTCAAGTGTTTGCACTTCAAAGCTCTCACCTATACGCACAGAAGAATACTTAGAAAAATCAATAATCATCTAATAAAGCTTGGAATTTGATTTAAAATATTAGTTGTAAAATCAATCATAGAACTTATCATCCAAGGCATTAAAAATACTATTACCACAACAACAAGTAAAATTTTTGGCACAAAAGAAAGCGTGGCTTCGTTAATTTGCGTTACAGCTTGAAAAATACTTATAATAAGCCCTGCAATAAGCCCTGCTAAAAGCATAGGTAAAGAAAGCATAAGTGTGATTTTAAAAGTTTGTACACCCAAGGCTACTAAAGTACTTTCCATATTTACTCCTTAAAATTTAAATTCTATCAAGAATTTCTAAATTCTTCATACTCACTAGGGATAAGATAATCTTTACTTTTTATTAACTTCTCATAAAATCCATGATTATATCCAAGTTCAAAAAGCTTATCTATGGCATTGTATTGTTTATCATTCATATTAATAGAGTTTTTATTTGCATATAAATTTAAATACACATCAAGTTTTTGTGCATCAACGCGTATTAAATTACGCTCTAAAAGCATGGAGGCTAAGATTTTTCTATTATGATCGGCCACTTCTACTGCTTTAATCAAATCTTTTTCAACTGCTATTGCATCACTAAGCGGTAAAGATCTTCTAAGGGCCATACCACCTAAAGGTAAAGGTAAATCATTTTTTGCTAATTCTTGCCAAATATCCCAAAGTTCAGCCTCAACACACAAACTAGAATCAAATTCTAAAATGCTCTCATGTATAAGCACTCCCGCATCAACTTCATCTTCTAAAACAGCCTTTTCAATCTCTAAAAAATTCTTATAAATTATTCTAGCTTGTGGATATTTTATGCGAAAGATTAAAGCATTAGTAGTGTGTGCTCCACTTAAAGCAACTTTAAAATTTAGCTTTAATTTTTTATTCTTTTTCTTAATAAGCTTTGGCCCATAACCCTCACCAAAACTCACAGCAGTTTTTAATAAAGCATATTCACTAGCTATTAAAGGATAGAGTGCAAAAGATATCGCACTAACATCGTATATATTTTCCAATGCAAGTTCATTTAAAGTTTGTATATCCAAGGCTGTATTTTCATACTCATAAGCATTTCCAACCCAACCAAATTTAATCGCCATATACATAAAAATATCATCAGCATCAGGAGAGTGTGCTACGCTAATTTTTTTATTCATTTTTTTCCTTAAAAATCTAAAAAAGTATTTTAGCAAAATTCAAAATAAAAACTTATATTAAATTTCTTTTTGATACAATTTTAAACATATTATAAAAGGATTAACAAGCATGGATGATAATAAAAGAAAATCACTTGATGCAGCCTTAAAAAGTCTTGATAAAACCTTTGGAAAAGGTACTATTTTAAGACTTGGCGATAAAGAAGTTGAAAAAATTGATTCTATTCCTACAGGTTCTGTTGGACTTGATTTAGCTTTAGGAATTGGTGGGGTTCCAAAAGGAAGAATTATAGAAATTTATGGACCTGAAAGTTCAGGTAAAACTACACTTACCTTACACATCATAGCAGAATGTCAAAAAAAAGGTGGAGTTTGTGCGTTTATTGATGCTGAACACGCTCTTGATGTAAGATATGCAAAAAATTTAGGCGTTGATACAGAAAATCTTTACATCTCTCAACCAGATTTTGGAGAACAAGCCTTAGAAATCGTTGAAACTATAGCAAGAAGTGGAGCCATTGATCTAATAGTGGTAGATAGCGTTGCTGCACTTACTCCAAAAGCAGAAATCGAAGGTGATATGGGAGATCAACATGTAGGTCTTCAAGCAAGATTAATGAGCCAAGCTTTAAGAAAATTAACCGGTATCGTTCATAAAATGAACACCACTGTAATTTTCATCAATCAAATTCGTATGAAAATAGGCATGATGGGCTATGGCACTCCTGAAACAACTACCGGTGGAAATGCTTTAAAATTTTATGCTTCAGTGCGTTTAGATGTAAGAAAAACAGCCACCTTAAAACAAAATGATGAGCCTATTGGAAACCGCGTTAAAGTAAAAGTGGCTAAAAA
Source organism: Campylobacter sp. RKI_CA19_01122 (assembly GCF_025771325.1). Taxonomy (NCBI): domain Bacteria; kingdom Pseudomonadati; phylum Campylobacterota; class Epsilonproteobacteria; order Campylobacterales; family Campylobacteraceae; genus Campylobacter; species Campylobacter sp. RKI_CA19_01122. The sequence goes on from NZ_JAKMPZ010000016.1 coordinate 10,811, forward strand.
CAAAGTAGCCCCTCCTTTTAAACAAGCTGAATTTGATGTGATGTTTGGTGAGGGTGTAAGTCGTGAAGGCGAGCTAATAGATTATGGTGTAAAACTTGATATTATTGATAAAAGTGGTGCATGGTTTTCTTACAAGGCTTCTAAACTTGGTCAAGGTAGAGAAAACGCTAAAGCCTTTTTAAAAGAAAATCCAGCTATTGCAGATGAAATTACTCAAGCTATACAAAACTCAATCGGTATAGATAGTATGATTTTGGGCGCAAAAGAAGACGATGAAGGAGAAGAATAATGTTGATTATTGAAGATTTAAGAGCTTTTGAAGTTTTAGATAGTAGAGGCAATCCTACCATTAAAGCTGAAATCATGTTAAGCGATGGTAGCGTGGGTAGTGCTATCGTTCCAAGTGGTGCAAGCACAGGAAAAAAAGAAGCTTTAGAATTAAGAGATAATGATGAAAGATTTGGCGGAAAAGGTGTTTTAAAAGCCATTGAAAACATCAATGGCACCATAGCTGAAAACATTATAGGGCTTGATGCATTTAATCAAACCCAACTAGATAATACCCTTTTAGAACTTGATGGGACAAAAAATTATTCCAACCTAGGAGCAAATGCAACTTTAGGAATTTCTATGGCAACAGCACGCGCTGCTGCTAATGCACTAGGCGTACCTTTATATCGTTACTTAGGTGGAGCAAATGCAAGTGTATTACCTGTGCCAATGTGTAATATCATCAATGGCGGTGCGCACGCAAACAATAGTGTAGATTTTCAAGAATTTATGATTATGCCTTTTGGTTTTTCAAGCTTTAAAGAAGGATTGAGATCAGTTTGTGAAATTTATGCAGTATTAAAAAAAGAACTAGCTAATCTAGGTCATTCTACTGCTTTAGGCGATGAGGGTGGTTTTGCACCAAATTTAGCAAACAATACAGAACCTCTTGATCTTTTAATGACTTGTATTAAAAAAGCAGGCTATGAAAATAAAATCAAACTAGCACTAGATGTAGCAAGTAGTGAGCTTTATAAAGATGGTAAATACCATTTAGAGGGTAAAGTTTTCTCAAGTGAAGACTTGATTGCTCGCTATGAAGAATTATGTGCTAAGTATCCTATTTTTAGTATTGAAGATGGTTTGGCTGAAGATGATTATGAAGGTTGGATTAAACTCACTCAAAAGCTTGGCAATAAAATTCAACTTGTGGGTGATGATTTGTTTGTAACTAATGAAGATATTTTAAGAGAAGGTATCATGAAAAATATGGCAAATGCTGTATTGATTAAGCCTAATCAAATCGGAACAATCACTCAAACTATGAGAACAGTAAGACTAGCTCATAGAAATAATTACAGATGTATTATGAGTCATAGAAGCGGGGAAAGCGAAGATGCTTTTATAGCTGATTTTGCAGTAGCGCTTAATACAGGACAAATCAAAACAGGAGCTCTAGCAAGAGGTGAAAGAACAGCTAAATATAATCGTTTGTTAGAAATCGAACTTGATAATGATGAGTATTTAGGAGATAAACTCTGAGTGATTTATTAAAAGAGTATGATGAGCATTCTAAAAAGAAGGAGGCTCGTCATCATCTAATAAAAACTATTGCATTATCATTTGTAGCTATTATTGTTGCTATGTATTTTGGTAATATGTTTTTTGGCAAATCCTCTTTAGATGTTTTATTATCGCTTAAAGAGGAGCAAAAAATTTTAGAGAAAAACATAGTAACCTTAAAAGCTAAAAATGCTCAAGCTCAAAAAGAATACCTACAGCTTTTAAGACTTAAAGGAGAAAATTCGCATGAGAATTAAATTTTTTTTACTATTTTTATTATCCTGTGTATTTTTAAATGCAAAAGATAATCCTTTTGACAATAACTCAGAACAACAAAACACCGAGTTTGTAAAACTTAGTCCTTTTCAAAGACAGGATTTTACTTTTAATTCTGATGCAAGAATTTTAAAAAATATTACTATTACTTATATTAATCTTGATGGCTCTGAAGAGCAAACTACTCTAGATATATACAAAAGTATCAATTGGCATGATACTTACTCATTTATAAAAGCCAAAAGTCCAAATGCCACACCTATACTTGATGTTTCTGTTACTGTGCCACAAGAACAAGGGGTAAAAAACACTAAAACAGAAGAAAACAATACCACTTTAAACATTGAAACACCAATTTTTAGTGGAAATATTTATAATTTTATTTCTATTAGCTTTTATAACAATAAGATTAATATCAAAACCGAAGATAGAATGCTAAGACATTTATCTATAGGAGATCCAACTAAAATCATTATAGATTTTGCTAAAAAGCAAAATTTCAATACAAAAACTTTACAAGTTAATACTGCTCATGTTAGAAAAGTTGTATTTGGATCACATAAAGGATATTATCGTTTAGTAATTTATCTTGATGGAAAATATAGTTATAAATACTCTCAAGGTGAAAATTTACATACCTTTAACTATCGCTAAGAGTTTTTAAAAACTCTTAAGCAAATCTGTGATCATAAATAATCATTTGAAATCTTTGAGCTATCATTTTAGCTCTTTCTATAATAATACTTCTTGGTTCATCTTCAAAAACTTCTTGCAAACTCTCATCAAACAGATTAAGCCAAACATCAAAAAATTCTCTTGGAAACGAAGGTAGTTCATGATGAGCTCTCAAAGGAGAACCGCTATAACTTGGATCACCTAAAAACATCCCTGCCCAAAAACTTGCTATTTTTTCTTTGTGTTTTTTCCAACTCTCATCATCTATACCAATTTTTTCATTAAAAATAGGCCCTAAATCCTTGTCTATTCTAACTTTTGCATAAAAAACATCCATAAGTTTTTTTATACCATCATGATTAATAGTATCAAATTTCATGTTTTTCCTTAAAAAATAATTTTGGCTTATTGTATTAAATTTAGAAATTAAAAATATAAACAAAAGTCAATTTTTAGTATAATCATAAAAACAAATTTAAAGAAAAAATATGACTTATACTATTTTACCACCCAATCAATTCTTGGATAATTATATTTTAAATATACAATTACACCAATTAGCAAATATTTCCAAAAATGCTTATAAATTTTGGAAAAATGTTCAGGCAGCACGCTATCAAGGCACAAGAGTGGTATTTTTACATAAAAAAAGTATTTTACAAAAGCACCAACATCTTATACAAAAATGTGAAAATCTAAGTGGCTTTGTATTAGCAAGTGCCTTTTGCTCATTTACTACTTTAGCTCCATCACATTTGGTAGAAAAAAACAATTCTCAAATTTATAAAATCTTAGATATAAAAGAAGTTTGTGGGGTTAAATTTGTAAATTTAAAGGCATTTTACGATTTTTTAAATTTAGATTATAATTATAATATTTATATCGAAAAATGCCATTTTTTCAGTCCTACTCCTTTGGAAAAACGCATTAAAATCACTGAGAGTATGTGCGTTGGGTATTACTAAGATATTTAAATATCAAAGCACAAGCAAGCGAAATTATAGCCATAGCAAACATATAAAATCCTAAAGAAAAACGAGCAATATTTTCTAAATTTCCCAAAGCAATAGTGTGTAAAAATAAAGCAAGTTGCGGAGTAAACCCACCAGCTATTGCATAAGCTATATTATAAGAAAAACTAAGCCCTGAAAATTTAATCTTAGCATCAAATACCTCACTCATCATCAAAGGACAAAAATTCATCACTCCGGTAAAAAAGCAAGCGCTTAAATAGTACACACTCACTAAATTAAAATCAGGTGTTTTAGTATAAAGAGCGTTAAAATAAAATAAACAAGTTAAGAAAAATCCTAGCGAAAAAATCATACAAGCTTTTACTATACCTATTTTATCAGCCAAAATTCCACTTAATATACAACCAATTACAAGCAAAACTATACCAAACATTTGTATGTAAGTTTGAACGCTTGCATCAATATTTAACATTTTTGCCATAAAAGAAGGTATAGTTAAAATCATCACAACAATACAAGCCGTCAAAACCCAAGTTATCAACATAGAAAGTACAACGCCCAGCTTAGCTTTTCTAAATACTTCTTTTAAAGGGAATTTTTCTAAAGCCTTATCTTTTTTCATTTGTTCAAAAACAGGTGTTTCTTGTAAAAATTTACGCAAATAAGCAGAAATAATCCCAAAAATTCCTCCTAAGAAAAATGGAATTCTCCAGGCCCATTCATAAAGTTCTTCTTGTGTAAAAAACTTATTCATCATTAAAAATACAAAACTTCCAAGCAAAATTCCACCTACTACAGAAGCTGTTAAAAATCCAAGATAAGTGCGTTTTTGTCCATTTGGAGCATGCTCAAAAACAAAAACCCAAGCACCAGGTAATTCCCCACCTATAGCTATACCTTGACAAATCCTTACAAATATTAAAAATACTATACATAAATATCCTATGCTTTCATAAGTAGGTATAAAAGCAAGCATAAAAGTTGGCACAACCATCAGTAAAATACTAAGCATAAACATTTTTTTACGACCAAATTTATTGCCAAAATGTGCCATGATTATACCACCAAGTGGTCTAGCTAAATATCCTGCGGCAAAAATTCCATAAGTATTAAACATTTTCCAAAATGGACTTAAATCTTCAGGAAAAAAATTTTTAGAAATATAACTTGCAAAAAATACAAAAATGATAAAATCGTAAAATTCTAAAGTCCCTCCCAAAGAAGAAAGACTCAAAACTTTTATGTCTTTTTTAGTAAGATTTTTACCCACGATTAATCCATCTCATAAGTATCATCATCACTATAATCATCATCGTATTCATAATCATCATCATCATAATTATATGATCTTTGATTATTTGCATAAGTATCATCATCTGCTTCATCATACATTTCATCATCATAATTTTCAAATTCTTCATCATCATAAGCCATTGCAAATCCTTTAAAATTTTTTAGTAGTATTTTAATATAAAAATATACATTTTGGTATAATTTTTCAAACTTTACTTAAGGAAAAATATGAATTTAACGCATTTAGATGAAAAAAATCACCCCAAAATGGTAGATGTAAGTCAAAAAGATATTACCCAAAGAGAAGCTTGTGCAAGCGGTAAAATATACATGAGTAAAGAAGCATTTGAAGCTATCATTGAAAACAAAGCTAAAAAAGGGCCTGTTTTGCAAACTGCCATCACAGCAGCCATAATGGGAGCTAAACAAACTTCAAATCTTATCCCAATGTGTCATCCTTTAATGATCTCAAAAGTACAAACCCATATAGAAGAAAACAAAGAAGAATGTTCTTTTCAACTCTTTGTAACCGTAAAATGTGAAGGAAAAACAGGGGTTGAAATGGAAAGCTTAACAGCTGCTAGCATTGGGCTTTTAACTATTTATGATATGGTTAAAGCTATTGATAAAAGTATGCAAATTACTGATATAGTTTTAGAAAGCAAAGAAGGAGGAAAAAGTGGTAAATATCTGCGATCTTAAAAAAGAACCTATTATAAACTACCCTACTTTTTGGGATTATAAAGTCGTTTTTGAAGCTGAAGTTGATGCTTTAGAAATTTTCACCCAAATACTCAATGAAAGAGAATTTAAATATAAAATCTCAAATACTAGCAAACAAGGAACATATAAAAGTTATCTTTTAAGTGTTTATGTCGATAGCAAAGATGATCGTTTAAATATTTTTAATCAATTAAAAAGTAAAGCGAAATTTGTATTATAAAAAAGGAAAAATATGAAAAATTTAGCCATAATTTTTGAAAATTCTCTCTTAGCTTGTGAAAAAAATGAAATTCCAAACTTAATTAGTGAGCTTGTTTTTAATCTAAGTTATAAAAAAATTAGTTTTGAAAATACTAGCAATGAAGAGCTTTTTGCTATCTTTTCTAAAGTATTAGAAAAACTTGGACTTATAAATGAAGAAAATATTTCCAAAATAATCCAAGGTATTATTAAAGCTAGAGTTGAAGAAGATAAAAAAGCATTTTTTGTTTATATTAACGAATATGGCAAATTAAAAGTAAAAATAGAAGAACAAAAAAACACCATTAAACACAAAATTTGCGATAACTTTTTTGATTTAGAAAAGACTTTAAAAGATTTAAATTTAAATGAATTTAATATAAGTATCAATGATGCAATGCTTTATGATATAGAAATACTAGGCCTTTTAAAAGAAACTGCCGAGAGTGCTTTTATCACAACTTTAGAAAAAGGTGAAAACATAGAACTTACATCTTGTGAAATCGCTAAAAACCTTGTATTTAATGCAATTTGTGAAGGAAGCTTTGAAAAAGAAAGAATTTTAAAAATATCCCAAGTAGTTTTAAATGCTGCTTTTGAACTTGCTAACGAATCAAAGGCTTTTGCTTATGATTTATGTATAGGAAGTATTTATGGGACACAAGAAGGAATTTCTTTAGCGATTGAAAAATTTAAATCAAGCTTTGCATATAGCGCTTTAGAACATGATTTAAAAAATAAAGAAAAAGAGCTTATAGACATAGAGCAAGAATTTATCCAAATGCTTAAAAAAATATCATTAGAATTTAATAATCCCGTAAAAGATATACTTAAAGATTTATTAGAAAATAAATTTGACACTTTATTTGCCAAATTTAAACGCTTAATACAAGAAAACAGAGAGCAAATTCTTATCAAAATTAATGAAATTAAACAAAATCCAAAAATTGATGATTTTAGCAAGCTAGCACAAAGCAAACTCAATATTTTAGCTAAAGAGTTAAATGAACTCGAAAAACTCGCAAGCCATAAATATAAAAATTTAGATAAAAACAATGCAAAAGAATTGGGAGTAAGATTGTGGGAAAAAGCAAAAAAATTAATTAAAAAAAATATTAATTGATAATTAATTTTTAAAAATTAAAATTACAAAAATAAAATACGGAGGAAATTATGTTTAACACTTTGAAAGTTAAATTGTCTTTAATGGCAAATTTTTTCACTGCACTAAGTTTGATTATTTTAGGTGTGTTAAGTTTTTACTTTACCAAAACATACCTTTATGATAATGAGCTAAAAAGGCAAAATGATATTTTACAAGTTGCTCGAACTTCTTTAGAAACATTTCGAAAGCACAATAGTGATTTAATTTTAAATTTGGAAAAAACAATTTTGGAATTTCCATATGAAAAATTAAATTCCGAACAAGCTTTGATAGATAATGTTGGCTCTATTTTAAAATCATATAGAAAAGCTTCTGGAGTTTTATCTGCTTTTATAAGTTTAGATAATGGAGAAAATCTTGTAAGTAATGATACTAGTGATAAAAATAATAAAAATATCGAAATTTATGGACAAAATATCAACTATGATGCTAGAACTAGACCATGGTATATTGGAGCCAAAGAAAATAAAGATATTTTCATCACTTCTCCTTATATTGATAAAGCAACAAATCAATATGTAATAACATATACTAAATCTATATATAAAAATGGTAATTTTGTAGGAATTATTGGGGTTGATATTCCAGTAAAAGAGCTTCAAGAAAATTTTGAAAATATGCCTGGTAATAGCTTTTTATTTGATGAAAATGGAAAGATATTTGTTGCTAAAAACAAACAGTTATTAGATCCATCGGTAGATCATGGACCGGTATTAAATGCACACAAACAAAATGGTGATTATTCTTTCTTTGAATATGGATTAAAAGGAAAAGAAAGGCTAGGTATATGTGCTAAAATATCTTCTTACCTTGTTTGTAGCACCGAAAGTGCTGATGTTATAAATGAGCCTATTTTCAAAACAGCAACAATACAAACAATTGTTGTCAGTATCATGGTTGCCTTAAGTGTTATCATACTCTATTTCATCATCTCTTATTATCTATCCCCTTTACAAGCAATCCAAAAAGGTATCAACTCTTTCTTTGACTT
>NZ_JAKMPZ010000017.1:0-18438 GCF_025771325.1 Campylobacter sp. RKI_CA19_01122
AAAGTCAAAGAAAGAGTTAAGGCCGGTTTGGATTTTTTGAAGTGGAGAAAGGTAATAAGATATGATGAAGTAAAGTAAGGCAATACTTAATATACTTGTGAAAATTACAATTATAGCTTGAACATGGGCAATTTTTTCACTTGAATGGTTTATGGTATCAACATAGGCAATATTACATACTGTATAATCATTTGTTGTATTGCACAAACCAAGTCTTTCATTACCTTCTTTACTAGTGTAAAAAAATGGTTCCCCGTTGTTTGATTTTGCAAATGCATTGGCTACTATTGTAATATTTGGATGATTTGAATTATAATTTTCATTTGTAGATGCAAATGCAAAGTGATTTTTGTCATATACAAATGAATCTCCTGGCATTTTTTTCAAATTTTCTATTAAGTCTTTAACTAAGACATCAATGGCTAAAATACCAATAAATTTCCCATCTTTCAATAAAGGTAGAGCATAAGTGAAACAAGGCAATCCTGTAGTAGCATCTATATAAGAGTCGGTTATAAACAAAGTGTTTTTCTTTTTTGCTTCTATATAATATTCTCTTGTTGTTGCATCGTAACCATCAGCTTTGCCATAAAAACCGTAATCAAGATTTTTGCTATCGCTGTCTGTATCGCTTACAACTAACTCTCCATTTGGTTGAGCAATATATACAGCTAGATAATTTCCTGCATCTCTAAATGCTTTTAGTTGAACACCAACATTTTTAGCTAATGCATCTTGAGAATTAAGGTTTGAATATGGGTGTCTAAGAATGGTTTCTGAGAGTTCTATTAAAGATTTAGATGTGTTTTGTCTAAAATCTTCTACAAGATTGCTGGTAAAAATTAAACGATTTTTTTCTGAATTAACAACCTCATTAAAAAGAGATTGTTTAACAAAAATAAATGTTACAATTCCTAAAATCAATAAACAACAAATAGCAATAGCGTTTGCTATTAGTGAAACTTTAAGTTTAATACTTTTCATCAAATAACCTTTCAGTAATTTTTAAAAGTAGAAATTATATTAAAAAAATAATAAATATTTTTTAAATTTAAAAATATTTTTTGAGTAGATTGAATATATTTTCACATGCTTGCGAAAGGATTAAATAAGTCTCATCAAAGTTCCCACTATACCAAGGATCAGGTACTTCGTCATATCCTAATTCTAAGGCAAAAGAAGTGATTTTATGAATTTTATGTTTTGCATTTGGAAAATTTTTAACTATATCATTATAATTAGAATTATCCATTACGATAATTAAATCATTATCCTCGCACATTTTTAAATTTAGTTTTTTACTGCAAAATGGCTTAGAATTTATATTTTTGTTATCTAATAAAGCTTTAGTTTTATAATGCATATCCTCCCCATCGTGGTAACCTGAAGTACCTGCACTAGAAATAATAAATTCATTATTTAAATTTGCTTTTGTTAAAAGATCCTTCATAATAAATTCGGCCATGGGAGAACGACAAATATTGCCTAAACAAACAAAAATAATTTTAGTCATATTTTTCCTTTTATTTTTGTGTAGTTTTTTCAAAATTATAGCAGTATTTCAAAATATTTTTAAAGATTAATTAAAACTAAGATATAATTTTTCATTAATGGGGAGCTTTTGCTGAGAGGAAGTATAACTTCGACCCTTGAGAAGTTTGGTAATGCAAACTTTGAATTCTTGCAAAAACTTTCCTTTTTTATAAAAAAAGGATAAAAATGATACAAGCAAAAACAAAAACTAAAATTCCTATCTTAACTATAGCAGGAAGTGATTGTAGTGGTGGAGCTGGCATACAAGCTGATTTAAAAACTTTTAGCGCTCATAATTTATTTGGTATGAGTGTAGTTTTAAGCGTTGTGGCTGAAAATACTGCAAGGGTGATTTCTTGTTTTGATATACCCACTAAGATAATAGATGAGCAAATGCTAGCAGTTTATGAAGATATAGAGCCAGCTGCTGTGAAAATTGGAATGTTAGGTTCAAAGGAAATCATAATTTGTGTAAAAGAAAATTTATTGCGTTTTAAAGCTAAAAATGTAGTGATCGATCCTGTGATGTTTGCAAAAAATGGCTATGCTTTAATGCCTTTAGAAAATTGTCAGTTTTTTAAAGATGAAATTTTATCTTTAGCTGATGTACTTACTCCAAATATTCCCGAGGCTGAGTTTTTGTGTGATTTTAAAATACTTAATGATGAGGATATGAAAAAAGCCGCTATAAAACTTCACAAAGAAGGTGCAAAAAGTGTTTTGATTAAAGGTGGACATAGTAAATATAATACCAATGATGTTTTTTATGATGGAAAGGAATTTAGTATTTTTAAAGCAGAAAAAATTAATACAAAAAATACACACGGCACAGGTTGTACATTAAGTTCAGCTATAGCTAGTAATCTTGCCTTAGGTAAAGAAAAACATAAAGCTATAAAACTTGCTAAAGATTATGTGTATGGAGCTATATTAAATTCTTTAGCACTTGGAAAAGGTTGTGGCCCGACTAATCATTTTTTTCAATATGACAAGGAGTAAAAATGATTATTAAAGCAGTAAGAGAAAAAAATCCTTTGATTCATCATATTACTAATTATGTTACAGCTAATGATTGCGCAAATGTAACTATAGCAATGGGAGCAAGTGCTGCTATGGCTGATTTTTATGAAGAGCAAGCTGATTTTGCTAGAATAAGTTCAGCCTTAGTATTAAACACAGGTACGATTAATCAACTTATAGCAAATTCTATGTTAAAAGCAACTAAAGAATATGCTTTATTAAATAAACCTATAGTTTTTGATCCTGTTGCTTTGGGTGTGAGTAAGGCAAGAGATGGGATTAATTTTGAATTACTTAATCTAAAAGGTATTAGTATTGTTAAGGCAAATGCATCTGAAATGGCTAGTGTTATAGGTTTAGATGGTAAAGCAAGAGGGGTTGATAGTACTTTTGTAATCGATAATGAGTTTTTAGAAAAAGCTAAAGAATACTCTTATAAAACCAAGCGTGTTTTGGCTATAACTGGAAAAATTGATTATATTATAAATCAAGAGCATATTGCTAAAATTTATAATGGCTCAATTATGGCTACTAAGATAACTGGAGCAGGTTGTATGTGTGCTTCTTTGTGTGGAGTTTTTGCAGGAGCGTTAGAAGATAAATTTCAGGCTAGTTTATATGCTTTGCTTAGTTTTGGCATAGCTAGCGAAATCGCTCAAGAGCTTTCTAGTGGAAGTGGTAGTTTTAGAGTGAATTTAATCGATGCTTTAAATAATTTAAATGATGAAGAAATTAAAAAAAGAGCCAAATATGAAATCATTTAAAATTTATCTTGTCGCAAGCAAGGGTGAAAAAAGCGAAAGTGAGTTTTTAAATATTTTAGAAGCTTCTCTGAAAGCTAAGATTGATATTTTACAGCTTAGAGAGAAAAATCTTAGTACTTTAGAATTTTATAATCTTGCTTTAAAAGTTAAAGCTTTGTGTGAAAAATATAATACGCCTTTTGTGATAAATGATAGAATCGATATAGCCATGGCTGTGAATGCAAATGGAGTGCATATAGGTCAAAAGGATATGCCTTTAAAAAAGGCAAGAGAGCTTTTGGGTGAAGATAAAATCATAGGACTTACGATCAATCGTAAAAGTGAGCTTGCTAATACTCAAGGTGCTACTTATCTTGGAGTGGGGGCTGTTTTTGCTACGCCTAGTAAGCAAGATTGTATTGTGCTTGGTATAGATGGATTAAAAGAAATTGCTAGTTTAGCTTCTTTACCTATTGTGGCTATAGGTGGGATAGATGAAACTAATTTAAATTTGCTTAAAGATTGTAATATACAAGGTATAGCTGTGGTTAGAGCGATAATGCAAGCAAATGATCCTTATATGGCAACTTTAAATTTAAGATCAAATTTTGATAAAACTTTTATAGGAAAATAATGATTTATTTTATAGGGGATAAAGAATTTGATGGCGTTAAGACTATAAGATTAAATGAAATTAAATTTCTTGATTTTGAAGTAAATTTAAAAGAATTTGATTGTTTGATCATTAGCTCTAAGAATGCTTTAAAAGCATTAATGTCAAGTAAAAGCAAAATTGATTTTGATATTAAACTTTATGCAGTGGGAGAAAAAAGTGCTGATCTTGCAAAAGAGCTTGGTTTTAAAAATGTAAAATATCCTAGCAAGGCTTATGGTAAAAATTTAGCTAGTGAATTTTTGTCTGAGTTTAAAAATAAAAAATGTCTTTATTTAAGAGCGAAGAAAATTAGTTCAGGTCTTGATGAGTATTTGCTGAAAGAAAATATCCTTTTAAAGCAATTAATCGTTTATGAAAATATAGCCATAGAGCCTAAAAAAGATGAATTAAAAATATATCATCCAAGTGTTTTTATCTTTAGTGCTCCTTCAAGCGTAGAGCAATTTTTGAAGTTTTTTACATTAGAAAAAGAAGATAAGGTTGTGGTTATAGGTCAAAGTACGGCTTTAAAAATTCATAATTTTAAAAATTTACATATATGTAAAGAGCAAGATCTAAACTCTTGTTTAAAATTAGCTAAGAGTTTAGATTTTTAAAAGTTTTATATAATAAAAATGAAGCAATAAAAATCATACAAATATCCCCCACTAAAGTAGCTAGCCAGACTCCATTTACTCCTAAAAATTGCGTTAATATAAATAAAGATAAAAATGGAAAAATAAGACTTTGGGTAATAGAAATTCCTAAAGAAAGCAAGGGTTTATCAAGTGCTGTGAAAAATGAAGCGCAAAGTTTTCCAAACCAAGAAAATAAAAATGAAAAAGAAAAAAATATTAAAGCATTTTGTGCTATATGGATAAAATCTTGATTATTATCTTTATTAAAAATATCTGCTATAAGAGTGTTAAATAAATAAACAAACAAAAATGCCATTGTGCTTACACCCCAAGAAGCAAAAAACATTCTTTTAAAAATAGCTTGAATTCTTGCGATATTTTTGTGTCCATAATTATAACTTAATGCAGGTTGCATAGCATCACACATGGCCAAAACTAGCATAAAAACAAAAGTGCTAAGATATAAAATCACTGAAAATGCTGCAACAGCTGTATTTCCAGAAAGTTCAAGTAAAAAAGCATTAGCTAAGATAGTATAAAAAGAACTAGAAATATTAGAAAAAAATTCAGACGAACCATTATAGAGTATATTTTTTAGTATTTGTAGTTTAATTATTGGCTTTTTAAATTTTAAAACTAAATCTTTAAAAACAAAAGGCAATATCCCTAAAATGCTTCCTAAAAACATCCCTATGCAAGTTGCTAAAGCTGCTGAAAAAAGTCCCCAATCAAAAACCACTATAAAAAGCCAATCAAGAAAAATATTACTCAAAGCAGTAACTACATTAACCATCATACTATAAAAAGTTTTTCCACAGATTCTAAGATAATTATCCATGGCAAAAGCTAGCATAGTAAAGGGAGCAAAAATAGCAAAAATTTGCATATATTCAGTAGATAAGCTTTGAATATTCTCATCAGCTCCCATAAAAGCACTTAATGCTTTTGCTAAGAAAAATCCTAAAATTCCCATTAAACAAGAAATTGCAAAAATAAGAACTATACAAAAAGAAAAAATAGCTCTTGCTTTTTCAATTTTTCCTTTACCTAGATTAATTGCTATTTGTACTGATGAACCTATGGCTATCATATCAGCTAAAGCAAAGCTTATCATGATAAAAGGCATCATTAAATTCATAGCAGCAAGCGCATCTGAACCCAAATATCTTCCAACAAAAATTCCATCAATAATCACATAAAGATAAATAAAAGCCATACTTGCCATATTTGGCAAAGCGCATTTTATAAAAAGTGTAGTAGGATTTAATGTAGTGTAAAAATTATGTATTGACATAGCTTTTCCTTATTAAAAATTATTTTACTAATATGGTTATATAGATAAAATAAATTTAATAAAGAGATTCTATACCTTCTATAATATCTTTAAAATACGGATCAACAATGGTTATGAAAAAATCTTTAAAAAACATTTATATCACCTAAATTTTAAAAATATAGTAAATGTTTGTTATTGTATTCTAAGTGTAATTATAAATTTCTTAATGTAAATTTTAATTTTTTTTAGACGATTTTTATAAACCCACAAAAAAAGGAGCAAGGATGCAAATAAATTCGTATTCACGTGTGGCAGTGGAGTCGCAAGTTAGCAATAGGAAGGCTAATTTGAATACAAAACTTGAAGATGCCAATACTAAAAGTGCTAATAGCACAAAAGATATTGACGAGGATAAGCTTAGTAAGCTTGCTAGCATAGGTGGAAAAGGCATAACAGAACTTTATGCTATGAGCTTTATGCAACAAGCATTTAGCATGAGTTCCTCTAATGGTTTAACTCAAGCTGGGATTTTTCAAGGAGCTCAGTCTAAGGATTCTTTAACGGCTATTTTATCAAATGTAGATTTTAAAGCTATAGGATACGAAGGTAAAGATATACTTAGTTTAAATGCTGATGAGGCAAAAGAGCTTATTGGGGAAGATGGATATTTTGGTGTAGCAAAAACATCTCAAAGATTGGCTGATTTTGTTATTAATGGGGCTGGTGATGATATGGAAAAACTTCAAAAGGGTTTAGAAGGTCTAAAGGCAGGATTTGCGCAAGCGGAAAAAATGTGGGGTGGCAAACTTCCTGATATCAGCTATGAAACAATTGATAAAGCTATTGAAAAAGTAACTCAAAAAATCAATGAAATGGGTGGAAATTCTTTAGATATCAATGCATAATTTTATACCTCTAGTTGTATAAACTAGAGGTATTAGTCTATTTTTAAAACACTTAAAAATGCTTCTTGAGGTAAATGTACTTTACCGATAGCTTTCATTCTTTTTTTACCTTCTTTTTGTTTTTCAAGAAGTTTCCTTTTTCTAGTAATATCCCCGCCATAGCATTTTGCGGTTACATTTTTACCCATGGATTTTACATTTTCTCTTGCGATGATTTTATTTCCTATGCTTGCTTGGATGGCAACTTCAAAAAGCTGTCTTGGGACGATTTCTTTCATCGCTTTTACAAGCTCTCTGCCCTTGCTTAGTGCTTTTTCATTTGGCACTATGATGCTTAGTGCATCGACATTTTCACCAGCTACTTTAATATCAAGTTTTACAAGATCTCCCACTCTAAATTCAATAGGCTCATAATCAAAACTAGCATAGCCTTTGGTAAGTGATTTAAGTTTATCGTAAAAGTCCATAACGATTTCGTTTAAAGGTATATCATACTCAAGTAAAACGCGCTCAGGAGTGATGTAATCCATCTTAACTTGCATACCGCGTTTGCGATTTAAAAGAGTGATTAAATTCCCTAGGTATTCGCTTGGAGTTATGATAGTTGCTTTTACATAAGGTTCTTTTATATGATCGATTTTATTTACCGGAGGCAGTTCGCTTGGATTTTGAATTTTTAAAACTTCTCCATCGGTTTGATAAATTTCATAAGTAACAGTTGGAGCAGTAGCAATTAAATCAAGGTTAAACTCACGCTCAAGTCTTTCTTTAATAACCTCCATATGCAAAAGACCTAAAAAACCAACTCTAAAGCCAAATCCTAAAGCTAATGAAGTTTCAGGTTCATAGGTAATAGAACTATCGTTAAGTTTTAATTTATCTAAAGCATCTCTTAAATCTTCAAATTTATCCGTTTCTATAGGATATAATCCTGCAAAAACAAAAGCTTTGGCTTTTTCAAAACCACCAATGGCTTCTTTTGCTTTATTTTTAGTTAGTGTTATGGTGTCACCTACTTGAACATCGGCGACATTTTTAAGTCCAAGCACGATAACACCCACTTCACCTGATTCTAATTTTTTAGTTTTTATAGGGCTTAATGGATGAGGATAGAAAAGATCTTGCACGAGATGTTTTTTATCTATACTCATAACTAAAACTTCATCATTTTTAGCAATATTTCCCTCATAAATTCTAACTAAAGCCAAAGCTCCAAGATAATTATCAAACCAAGAATCATAAATTAAAGCTTTAGTAGGTGCTTCATCATCAGTTTTTGGTGCAGGAATTTTTGTGATGATAGTTTCTATGAGTTCTTTTATACCTACACCTGTTTTTGCGCTAACACAAATTGCATTAGAGCAATCAATTCCTATAATATGCTCTATTTCGTGTTTAACCTTTTCAATATCAGCCGAAGGAAGATCAATTTTATTAATCACTGGTATGATTTCAAGATCGTTTTCTAAGGCTATATAAACATTGGCTATAGTTTGAGCCTCTACTCCTTGAGAAGCATCAACAACAAGTAAAGCCCCTTCGCAACTTGCCAAAGAACGACTTACTTCATAGGAAAAATCAACATGGCCCGGAGTGTCTATTAAATTTAATACATATTCTTCATTGTTGAATTTATAATTTAAACGCACGGATTGAGCTTTTATAGTTATCCCACGCTCTTTTTCTATATCCATAGTATCCATTACTTGGGCGCTCATTTGTCTATCGCTAATAGCTCCGCATTCGCTGATAATTCTATCAGCTAATGTGCTTTTACCATGATCAATATGAGCTATAATAGAGAAATTTCTAATATTTTTCATCAAAAAACCTTAAGATTGTCTCATTTTTCTTTTTGCTAGGCCTATTTGCTCATAAGCATCAATTTCTTTTTTCAAAGCTTTATATCTTTTTTTTAGCTCATTGTTTAAAAATGAAATGTTTTTAGGAGTAGCATTAGCATTGGCTGAAATAGCACTAATGAAATCAAGTTTTCTTTTAGTGGCGCTGTCTTTTGGATTAGATCCTAGTTTTTGTGAATTTAAAAATTGCAAAATTAAAGCTTGAATTTCTTGAGAGTTGCTTGCATTATTTGCTTTAGATATAAAATCTTCTATATTACTTATTTTTGGAGTTCTAGCTGGATTTGATTTGCTTGGTTGTTTTTCTTTGTGCATGAAAAATAATACCAAAAGAATTCCAAGTATGATAATTATCACTAAAGCTATAACTAAAAAAATAAAAAGAGAATTATTCATTTAAAACTTTCCTATAATTTTGTTGCATAAGATCTTTTAAAATAACTTGCTAAGCTTAATGCTACCATAAATAAAAATCCCCAATACACATAATCAGGAATTTTCACAGAATCTCCTGCTGCATAAGAATGCATACCAGTTAAAAAGTAATTTACACCAAAATAAGTCATGATAATTACCCAATATGCAAACATGGAGCAAACTGCAAAAATGTATTGATTTGCCCATTTTGGTACCATTCTAATGTGCAAAATAGCTGCATAAACTAAAATACTAATTAAAGCCCAAGTTTCTTTAGAGTCCCAACTCCAATATCTTCCCCAACTTTCATTTGCCCATATAGCACCTAAGAAATTTCCAACTGTAAGTAAGCAAAGTCCTAAAATCATAGCCATTTCGTTGATTCTTGTTGCTTCTGTAATATTTCTTAAAATGTTTTCATTATGTTTGCTATTGATTTTTAGCATACATAATAAAATAAGTACAAATATACCTAACAATGCACATAATCCTAAAAATCCATAGCTAGCAGTAATAACCGAAACATGTATTGTTAGCCAATAAGATTGCAACACAGGAACTAAATTGGTAATTTGCGGATCCATTTGGCTAAGATGAGCTACACCTAAAGTAACTCCTGCTAAAATAGAGGTTAAAGAAAGTGCAATAGGGCTTTTTCTTGAAAAGAAAATTCCAGATAATGATAAAGCCCAAGCTATATAAACCATGCTCTCATATGCATTACTCCATGGAGCGCGACCTGCTATATACCAACGCAAAGCCAAACCTAGAGTATGGATGAAAAATGCCACAATGTTAAACACATAAACACATTTAAATATAAAATCAATGCGAATTTTTGGCAGAAGCATTTTAACAAAAACTATAATCAAAAGTAAAAATCCAGCGCATAAATAAAGCGGAGCAAGATTTACAAAAATTTGACTTTTGTTGAAAAAGATTTCTGTATTAATTTTTTTAGCACTTGGCATAACTTCATGGCCGTATTTTTCTTGGTAATTTTTGATAATATTTAAATTTTTAGTTGCTTCATCCCAGTTGTTATGTGCAATAGAATTACTAACTGCATTGAAATAATTTTCTAAAATACTTCTTACTTCTTTACCTTCTTCGCCTTTTAAACCTATATATGCTTCGCGTGGCGCCACCCATTGATTATTGGTGCTATTTTGTAGTGGAATAAATTTAAAAATATCTCCTGAAAAAATTAAATTTACAATATTTACTCTTTCATCAAGCTTGATTATTTCTTTATCAAAAACACTTCTACGATTTGGATTTTTTCTATTAGCATTTTCTACATATTTTTGTAGTTTATAAGCATCTGTAGTGAAAAAATCTTTAAAACTAGTATAAGCTCTAGGTTCAATACCTAAAATTTTAGAAATTTCTTCATTAACCAAGCGACTTGTTGGCATAAATATAATATCTTTATCATACCATGCACTGCCATCAAAAATCATTGATATGATAGTTGCTTCGGCACTTTGGCCTTGAAAGGTTGTGTTTTTGTATATTTTTTCTAAAACTTCCATAGCTAAAGTATTAAAAGGAACCATTCTACCATCAGGTTTTTGCACTACTAAAGAAGCAAGTTCTTTAGCATGTGTTTCATCTACCTTGATGGGTTCATTTGCATAAGTATTTTGGCTTGCAAAAAAAACTAATATAAATGTCAATATCACACTTGTTTTTTTCAAGGTGTCTTGATTGATTAATTTAGCTAAAGTCCTAAATCTTGAATGAGGATTTAAAATATTTAAAAACATTCCTAATGTAAGTAAAAAATATCCAATATATGTAGGAATTTTACCCGGATCTTTATTAACTGAAAGTATGGTGCCAAGCTCATCTTGATCATAAGAACTTTGGTAAAATCTATAACCTTGATAATCTAAAACATTATTCATAAAAATCTTATATTCTAATTTTTGTTCGGCATTATCAATTTCCACATAACTTGCATAAGACATAGGCGACATCGAGCCAGGATAGCGTTCTAATTCAAAGTCTTTTAAGTACATTTCAAATGGCATTTCTATTCCTTTAGGACCCCATCTTAAAAAGAAAGGTTGACCTGCTACATCAATACGGATAGGCGAGTTGTATTCTACTAGGAAAACTTCTTTAGATTCTCCTTTATAGCTTAATTTTAATTTTAAAGCATTAATAGCATTTTCTGAAAGTTGAGTTGGCATATATTTAGTGCTTTGTGCAAAGTCTTTGAAATTATTTAATAAAGAATTATTCCAGTATTTTGCCTCGCCAAATAAAGAAATCAAAGCATTGCGTCCTAGCTCTATCCAACTATTTTTAAACCAAGTAAAAAAGCTTTCATCTTGAGCTTGATTAACGCCTTCTAAGGTTTTTTTACCATGTAAAGAAGCAAATTTTACCACTAAATTAATATCATTAAAAGAATATAATCTTAAATCTTTAGCTTGTGCTTTTTGATTGGCTTTTAAAATGTTTTCTTTACCATCACTCATTGACATGTATTTTAAATCAAAATCAGCACTAAGCTTTAGATCTTTATCAATTTTTATATAAGGACTTGGAACAGAGTCGTTTAAAAATGCTATATTGACACCATTGATATTTTTTATATCCCCTGCTTGAAAAAGCAATTCTTTAGATTCGTTATTTTGTGAAAGCATTAAAGATAAAAGAGGAGCAGAGTTGTTATCATCGATATAAATTTCTTTTACATCTAAAATCAAATTTTCATATGAAATTTGAGCTTTTTCATCAGGTAATATTAAATCAAATGAAAAATCATTTACAAAAGGTAAGGTGGCAATATATTCAGATTTTGCAGCACTATATACTTTATCATCTTTTAAGGTTGCTATGTAGATATAACTTTTTGAGGTTTCAATGATATTATTTTTTTCGTTTTCTCTAATGTGTAAATTTCCTTCAAATCCCATATATCTAGTCATAGCCGAGCCTAGTAATATAAATAAAAATGAGATATGAAAGATTAAAAGCGGTATTTTTCTCTTGTTAAACATTTTATATTTAAAAAGAGCTGTTAAAAGATTGATTCCTAATATGAGCTGTATAAAGCCAAACCAAGATGTTCCATATATCATGGCCCATGCTGTTGGAGTATTGTAAGCACTTTCTATAAAAGTAGCTAGAGCGCAAAATAGGGCAAAAATTAAAAATAAAAAAATAGAAATTTTTATATCCCCAAAAGCTAAAAGTTGTCTTCTCATGATTTAAGCTCCAAGGTATTTTTTTCTAATCTCATCATTACCGATAAGATCTTTTGCAGGTGCATGCATAGCGATTTTACCATTTTCTAGAACATAAGCATAATCGCTGATTTTTAAAGCTGAAAATGCATTTTGCTCCACTAATAAAATAGTAATACCTTCTTCTTTTAATTTGACTATAATATCAAAAACCTCTCCAACTATTTTTGGAGCAAGTCCTAGCGAAGGTTCATCTAGCATTAAAAGTTTTGGCTCACTCATAAGAGCTCTTGAAATAGCTAGCATTTGAGCTTCTCCACCGCTTAGAGTCCCCGCTAATGCATTTTTTTTATCTTTTAATCTTGGGAAAAGTCTATACATTTGATTTTTCAAATGTTCATAGTTTTCTGCATTATTAAAAGCACCAATTTTTAAATTTTCTTCTATAGTGAGATTTATAAAAACTCTTCTTCCTTCAGGTACCAATGCTATACCTTTTTGTACTAAAGTATGAGGTAAATGTCTTTGAGTGTCATAACCTAAAAAACTTACTTCACCAGTTTTTTTAACACAATTTAGCATTGCATTAAGTGTTGATGTTTTTCCTGCACCATTTGAGCCTATCAAGCTAACTATACTTCCTGTTTTTATGGTGAAATCTATACCTTTAACAGCTTCTATTAAGCCATAATAAACATGTAAATCTTTAACTACTAGCATTAAAATCTCCCAAATATGCACTAATTACTTCAGGATTTTGAACAGCATCACTTGGCTTTCCCTCAAAAATAGTCTTACCATAATCAAGCACCATAACCCTATCGCAAAGCTTATTTACAAATTTCATATCATGCTCAATAAGCAAAACACTGATTTTTTTATTATTTCTTATATCAAAAATCAATTCGGCTAAATCATCGCTTTCTGTTGAATTCATACCTGCTGCTGGTTCATCTAACAATAAAAGTTTAGGATTTGTTGCTAAAGCTCTTGCTATTTCAACTTTTCTTTGTTGTCCATAACTTAAACTAGTGGCCCTTTCATCAGCTAAATGAGCAATATTGAGTTGTTCTAAAATTTCATAAGCTGCTTTTTTTGCATTTTTTTCTGCTTTGGAGAATCTTCCCAAATGTAAAAAAGCTTCAAAAATATTATATTTAATACTCTTATCAAAACCAATTAATACATTTTCTAAAACACTCATGCTAGAAAAAAGTCTAATATTTTGAAAAGTTCTTGCTATGCCTAGATGAACTATTTTGTGCGGCTTTAAATGGTCAATCTTTTTTCCTAGAAAAAATACTTCTCCGCTGCTTGGTTTATAATTTCCTGTAATAATATTAAATAGTGTCGTTTTTCCTGCACCATTTGGACCTATAAGTCCAAAAATTTCGCTTTCTTTTATAGTAAAAGAAGTATTTGCTATAGCACTAACTCCACCAAAATTTTTATGGATTTTTTTAAGCTCTAAAATCATTTTTTATTCCTTTTAGAAAACTTAAATAAAACATCTGTTAATTCTTTATCGCCCATTATTCCTCTTCTTGCAAAAAGCATTACTAAAATCAATATAACAGAAAACACAACCATTCTAAGACCAGGCATGGCAGGAGTTTCATAACCAAAAATATTCATACTCTCATCTAAAAATCTTAAATACTCACTTCCGCCTATTACTAAAATAGCTCCTATGATGGCACCAGTAGTTGAACCTAAGCCGCCTAAAACAATGATGATTAAAAGCTGAAAAGTAAATAAAAAGTCAAATTGTTCAGGTGAAACTGAAGCTAGTGCGCAAGCTAATAAGCCTCCTCCAACACCCTCTAAAAATGCTGAAGTGCTAAAGGCTAAGGTTTTAATATTAAAAGTGTTAATACCCATTGCTAATGCTGCATCTTCATCATCTCTTACAGCTTTCATGGCTCTACCAAATTTTGAACTAACAATATTTAAGATGATAATAACAGAAAATATAGCAATCCCACCACTCCAATATAAGGTAGTATGTTTAGGAATATCGTTTAAGCCCAAAGAGCCATTTGTAACAGAAGCAAAGTTAATTGCCATAAGCTTGATAATAATTCCAAAGCCTAGTGTTACAATAGCTAAATAATCTCCTCTAACTCTAAATACTGCAAAGGCTAAAACTAAAGATAAAAGCATAGCACAAACCCCAGCAGCAAGTAAAGCTACAATAAAGCTTGGCGAATGAATCATCAAAATAAAACTACTTGGATCCTCTAAAGAAAACTGATCGATTTTGCTTTCACTTGTAAGTAAAACTAAGGCTGCAACATAAGCTCCTATAGCTACAAAACCATTTGGCTCTAATGAAAATTGTCCTGTAACCCCATTGATAAGATTATAACTTACCGCTAAGATTACAAAAATAGCAATATTGCTTAAAATTCCTATTTTATAATCGTTAAAAAAATAAGGAGATATAAAAAGAAAAGCAAGCGCTATAATAAAGAAACTTAAATGTGTAATTTTTCTTGCAATCATTTTAAAACCTACTTTTTTCAAAATTAATACCCAAAATTCCAGTTGGTTTAAAAAGTAAAATTAATACCAAAAAGATAAATGCAAATGCATCTTTAAAACCAGAAAGATCAGGGAAAATAGCAACAACAACAACCTCTGTAAAACCTATAATCAAACCACCTAAAACTGCTCCGGCAACAGAACCAATACCACCTAAAACAGCAGCGCCAAAGGCCTTAAGTCCTATAAGAGTTCCCATGCTAGGTTCAACAGAAGGATAACTAACAGCCCAAAAAATACCACCAATAGCAGCTAAAGCTGAACCTAGTGCAAATACAATAGCGATAATACGATTTGCATCAATTCCCATTAAATTTACAGTATGAATATCAAAAGCTAAAGCCCTAATAGCAATGCCATATTTGCTTTTATAAAGTATGAATAAAACCACTAATAATATAAAAAATGTCAAAATAGGCACTAAAATACTATTAACACTAATGCTGATATTATTAAAATTAATCACTGTTTCAAGATAACTTGGCACAGGAAA
Source organism: Campylobacter sp. RKI_CA19_01122 (assembly GCF_025771325.1). Lineage (NCBI taxonomy): Bacteria > Pseudomonadati > Campylobacterota > Epsilonproteobacteria > Campylobacterales > Campylobacteraceae > Campylobacter > Campylobacter sp. RKI_CA19_01122. Next base: position 15,287 of record NZ_JAKMPZ010000017.1, read on the forward strand.
ATACTTTGGTGTTGAGCCAAATAAAACATTAAATACATTTTGTATTAAAAAACTTATACCTATGGCTGTGATGAGTAAAGAAATTCTAGGTGCTTTTCTTAGAGGTTTATAAGCTACCCTATCAATAGCTATACCTAAGGCCGCTGCAAATAACATAGCTAAAGAAAGAGCGCCTAAGAAAGGTACATTCATACTTGTAACACAAAATAAAGCTGAATATGCACCCACCATCATAATATCACCATGTGCGAAATTAATCAGTCTTAAAACACCATAAACCATTGTATAGCCTATGGCGATAAGTGCATACATACTGCCTAAACTAAATCCATTTATAATTTGCTGTAAAATTAAAGAACTATCCATTGAACCTCTTAAAATTTTTATTTATGGTAGAATCGAGTCTTTATAAACTTGTTTTTGATTCTCTATTGATTTTATAACAATTGAGCGCGTGGCATTACCTGTTTTGTCTATACTGATCACCCCGCTAACACCTTCAAATTTAGAAGTAGCATGAATGTTGCTGTTGATACATTCACTATTGAAATCATTAACGCATTTTTGCATAGCTTCAAAGATTACAAAATATGCATCTGCACCCATAGCTGTAAAATTTGGAACTTCTTTGCTTTGTTTTTCTTTTTCATAGGCTAATATAAAGTCTTTTGAAAGCTGTGTTGGAGGGTTATTATAATCAAAACTATCTGTAAACAAATATCCTTCTGCTGCATCTTGAGCTAGATTGATAAAAGTTTCATCGGCAACTCCATCTGCCGAACCCATAGGAATATTAACACCCATTGCTTTTGCTTGGCGTGCGAATAAAGAAGCCTCAGTATAATATACTGGAAGATAAATAAAATCAGGTTTTAAATTTTTAACTTGAGAAAGTATAGCTTTAAAATCTTTATCGCCTGCTGTAATTCTAAATTTATCTAAAATTTTTCCACCTTGTTTGCTAAATTCTTTTTCAAAGGCCCTAGTTAAACCCAAAGAATAATCTGCGCTTTGATCACTGATAATCACAGCTTTAGTGTAATTTAACTTATTTTTTACATAATTAGCCAAAGATGAGCCTTGAAAGCTATCCATAAAACAAACTCTACTGGCATATAATTTTTTATTTAAAATTTTATCAGCAGTAGCTGCAGGAGCAACCACTGGTATCTTTTTTTCCTCGCCAATTCTTATCACTTGTAAAGTATTAGCTGTTAGCATTTCTCCAATAAGTGCATAAGCTTTATTTTGCGAAATTAATCTTGTGCTAGCATTTGCACTTTCTATTTTGTCACCTTTTGTATCTACTACAACAAGATTTACCTTATCGCCATTACTTAAAGTATTTTTCATAGAATTTGCAATTTTCACTCCATCTAAAGCACTTTGACCATAAGCTGCAGTAGATCCTGTTAGAGGTAAAACTACGCCAATGTTAATTTCTTTTGCCTGTATGATATTACAAGCTATGATAGACAATATAGCTATACTAATTTTTTTCATAGTTTAACCTTTCAAGGATTAATAATAGTTTTATAAACTTGTTTTTGTTCTTGTATTTCTTTTATAACTACAGAACGACTTGCATTGCCACTAGCATCTATGCTTATAACTCCACCTACACCTTCAAAATTATTAGTAGAATGAATTTTTTCATTAACGCATTGTGCGTTAAGATTATTAGCACATTCATTCATTGCATTTACCATTACATAATAAGCATCAGCTCCCATAGCAGAAAATGCTGGAAGCTCTTTGGTGCCATGATCTTTTTCATAAGCATTGATGAAATTTTTAGACAAAGTTGTTGGTGGATTGTTATAATCAAAACTATCGGTAAAGATTACTCCATTTACAGCATCACCCCCAAGTTCAATAAATGTTTTATTATTTACCCCATCACCTGCACTTAAAAGTTTATTAAAACCAACTGCTTTTGCTTGTCTTGCTATTAAAGCTGCTTCTGGATGGTAAATTGGCATATAAACAAAGTCAGGATTGATACTTTTAAGTTGTGAAACAATAGCTTTAAAGTCTTTATCACCCGATGAGATAGTTAATTTTTTAAGTATTTTTCCGCCATTTTGTTTAAATTCTTTTTCAAAGGCTCTTGCTAAGCCTAGTGAATACACATTGCTTTGATCAACTATTACAACTACAGTTTTTAAATTTAAATCTTTATATGCATAGTTTGCAAATTTATCTCCTTGGAAGCTATCCATAAAACAAACTCTACTAGCGTAGCTTTTTTTATCCAAAAGTTTATCGCCTGAAGCAACAGGAGCTATTACTGGGATTTTTCTTTCTTCGGCTATAGATAAAACTTGCATAGTATTTGGTGTAACAGCTTCACCTATAAGTCCTAAAACTTTATCTTGAGAGATAAGTCTAGTGGTGGCATTTGCTGCTTCTATTTTATCACCTTTTGTATCTATGGCTATAATTTTAACATTATCTCCGTTTTTTAAATTTGGATTTAAGGTATTAGCTAGTTTGATACCTTCATACACATCATTACCATAAGCCGCTAAAGCGCCAGTAAGTGGTAAAATAACTCCTATTTTTACTTCCGCAGCATAAATTGAACTAGCACAAAGCAAACTAGCTAGCAGTAGATTTTTTTTCATGAAAACTCCTTTTTTATTTTAAAAATGTATTATGTTTTGTTTTTGGTGCTGGTTCTTCTTCTAAAAGATCTTTTTGATTAAGCTCAATAGAAAAATTTTGCCCCTTTAAGTAAGCTATAATGTGATCCATATCACTTCCACTTAATTTTTTGGCGTATATGCTCATTTGAATGTTATCGCTTGATTGATCTTTAAAATATCCATTAGCATAGTCTTTTAAGGCACCTTTGATTTCTTCTGGGCTTAAATCTTTAATAGCTTTTTTGCCATAAGAATTTTTTTCTCCATTTTCTCCGTGACAGGTGTTACATTTGTTTTTAAAATATATTTCTTTAGCTTTATTTAAATCATAGCTAATATTATCATTAAAAGTATAAGTAAATAAAGACTTTACATTAAAAGCCATCAAAGAATTTGTAAATAAAATACTAATTATAAATGAGCGTAACATAATATGCCTTTTTTAAATATAAATAAAGCTCGATTATATCTAAAAAAAATAAACAATTTTATCTCAATCTCACT
>NZ_JAKMPZ010000018.1:0-14516 GCF_025771325.1 Campylobacter sp. RKI_CA19_01122
TTATCTTCTTTTTTATCTTCTTTTTTATCTTCTTTTTTATCTTCTTTTTTATCTTCTTTTTTATTAGTAAAAGCGGTAGCATTAGTTTCGTTTTTTACTAGCTCTTTTTTTATTTTTTGATCTTGTATAACTTTTAAAGCATTTTTTAAACGCGAAATTTCTTCTTCACTTACTCCACTTTCTTTAAGCTCTTGCACATAAGCCTTATCATCAAAACCTAAAAAATTTGAACTAATGATTAATCTTTTTAAAATCTCATTTTTTTCTTCATTATTATCATTAATTACGCTTTGTATATATAAAGATTTTAGTTGTTGATGTAATTGTAATTTTTCTTCTGCATTAGAGGTTAAAAAGTTTTGATCAAATTTTTTAACCTCTACATTAGCAAAAACACCAATATAAAATAATAAAAAAATAAAAAATATTCTAAGCATCTTCACCATAAACTAATTTTTTCATTAGTTCTTCTACACTAATAAGTTTATCTAATCTATACCCATTAGCTCCTGTAAAAAATAAACCTGTTTCTTTTTTGCCACTCCAAGCATCGTATAATCTATCCGCTATACAATAACCTACTTTAGTAGCTTCCTTACCTCTACCACATGGTGCAACGCAATTGCTCACACAAGAAATTTTTGGCCCCATTCTTTTATCTACTAAATTTAAAAGATTGGTTCTTACTCCTCTTGCAGGATAACCAACCGGGGATTTTAAAAGCTCAATATCTTCTTTTTTACAATCAAGTAATACTTGTTTAAAATCATCACTCGCATCACATTCAAAAGTTCCTATAAAACGAGTTCCCATTTGAACGCCACTTGCTCCTAAAGACATCATCTTTTCTATATCTTGCTTATCCCAAATTCCACCTGCAGCAATCAGTGGTATATCACCCCAATTTTTAATTTCTTGCGCAACTTGTGGCACCACATTTTCTAATTGATATTCATCCATTAAACATTGCTCATAAGTAAAACCCTGATGTCCGCCGCTTTTTGGTCCTTCAACTATAACTGCATCAGGTAAGCGATTGTATCTACTTTGCCATCTTTTACAAATAATTTTTAAAGCCTTAGCTGATGATACAATAGGTACCAAAGCAACATCAGGATAATCTTGTGTAAATTCAGGTAAATTTGTAGGAAGTCCTGCTCCTGAAACTATCACATTAAAACCAACCTCACAAGCATTACGAGCAATTTGCGCATAATTATTACTTGCATATAAAATATTACAGCCCAAAGGTGCGTCTTTGCAAACCTTTCTAGCATTATCTATCAAAGCTTTTAAGCCTGCTTTTGAGTAAAAATTATCACTACCATAAGGTTTTGCATTAAATTCTTTATCTATATGTGTTCTATTTTCATAATACCCAGTTCCCACTGAAGAAATAATCCCTAAACCACCATTTAAAGAAACTGCAGAAGCAAGCTTATCCCAACTTATACCAAGCCCCATTCCACCTTGAAAAATAGGATATTTTATCTCATGCTTTCCAATTTTTAAAGCTTTAAAACTCATTATATTACCTTTAATTTTGCAAATTTTCTTTTTCCAACTTGTATAATATATTCTCCACTTTCTAGTTGGTATTGTTCATTTTGAACTTTTTCTCCATTAATACTTACTGCATTAGAACTAATCAATCTTCTAGCAGCTGAAGTAGAGCTTTCCATTTTACATTCCACTATAGCTTTTGCAAGCCAAATACTACCTTCTAAAGTAAAACTTGGCATATCACTAGGAAGCTCTTTTGCACTATGAACTTTGTCAAATTCTTCCTTAGCTTTTAAAGCACATTCATTTGAGTGAAAACGAGCTGTTATTTCTAAAGCTAAATTTTCCTTAGCTTTTTTAGGATGCAATGAGCCTTTTTTAATATCATCTTTCATTTGTGAAATTTCATTTAAGCTTTTTTCACTTAAAAGCTCATAATATCTAAACATCAACTCATCACTTATACTCAAAACCTTAGCATACATATCTTTAGCATTTTCTGTTACACCGATATAATTTCCTAAGCTTTTACTCATTTTATTTACACCATCAAGACCTTCAAGCAATGGCATCATCATCACCGCTTGCTCTTTTTGGCAATTATATACTCTTTGAAGCTGTCTACCCATTAAAAGATTAAATTTTTGATCCGTTCCACCCATTTCTATATCACTTTTTAATGCAACGCTATCATAACCTTGTAAAAGTGGATATAAAAACTCACAAATTGATATAGGACTTTGCTCTTTAAAACGCTTAGTAAAATCATCTCTTTCAAGCATTCTAGCAACACTAAAAGTCGAAGTAAGTTCTACTATACCAGCAGCACCAAGCTCATTTAGCCATTTAGAATTAAAATGAATTTGAGTTTTACTTGGATCTAAAATCTTAAAAACTTGCTCTTCATAAGTTTTAGCATTTTTAAACACTTCTTCTTTATCAAGTTTTTTTCTTGTGACACTTTTTCCTGTTGGATCGCCTATTTGAGCAGTAAAATCACCTATTAAAAATTGCACTATAGCTCCATGCTTTTGAAGTAAAGCCATCTTGCTTAAAACTACAGTATGACCCAAATGCAAATCAGCGGCCGTAGGATCAAAACCAGCTTTTACAAAAAAGTTTTCGCCTTTTTCATAATAATTTTTTACCAAAGAAATCAATCTTTCCTCATCAATAATTTCTGCTATTCCTCTTTTAATTTCTTTAATAATTTCTTCAATATTCATTATAAAACCTTTTTTAGTGATTATTATATGCATCATTTAAAGATGTAAAATCTAAAATCTTATACCTAGCTTTTAATCTTTCTTTTGCATTTTCAACATCTATATTATTAGGTAATTCAACTTGCACTTCAAAATAATTTGCCACCACAGGCTCTGAATCGGCTGAATTAATACTTAAAACATTAATCTGCATTTTAGCCAAAGTAGTTAGAAAATCCGCTAAAGAGCCTTTTTTATTTTCTATAGAAACAATGATTTTGTAACTTTTTATCGAGCTATCATTCCAAGAAACAAAAACCATTTCTTTGTTATCTTCTATCATCTTCATTGCTTGTTCGCAAAGTTTATGGTGTATTGTAGCACTAGTTGAATGTCTAAAAGCGATGATTTCATCTCCTCTTTTAGGTCTACAACAATAATCAAAATTAATCGTAGTTATTTTATAATTAGAACCAATCACTATGCTTTCAAATTTTTGTTCATTTTGTTCAAATTTAGCTGCTTGATTTTGTCCTACATATTTTCTAAGAGCTATAATTACCTCTTTAAAATAATTAAAATCTAAAGCAATTTGTCTGAGCTTTTTATTAAATTTTTCTTTTTCAAGCCATTCTTCTATAAGTTTAGAATCTTTATTAAATGCCGTAGATAAAAGATTAATGGCAATTTTATTGTTTAATTCTTTTTTCTTTTGCTTACAAAAATCTCTTATACTAGCTCTAGCTTTTCCTGTTTTAACACTATCTATCCAAGAGCATCTAAAAAATTCTTCCTCTGAAGTTTCAATACTAACTATATCTCCATTTTTAAGTACAGTTAAAAGCGGGACTCTCATACGATTTACAAAGGCGGTTTTTGCATGAAGTCCTACTTTAGTATGAACCTCATATGCAAAATCCAAAGCCGTAGCTCCACGCGGTAAGGTAAAAATTTCACCTTTAGGAGAATATACTGCTATATCCTCAATATATAAACTATCCTTTGCATATTCATAAAGCTCAATAGCATCACAATCTTGTATATTATTTCCTTCTTCTTTACCATGCATAGAAATATCTTCAAGCCAATCTAAATTTGGTGTTGCAATATTTCCTTCTTTATATTTCCAATGTGCTGCAACGCCAAATTCAGCAGTTTTATGCATATCAAAGGTGCGAATTTGAGCCTCTATGATATTTTTTGCATCAAAAAGTGTTGTATGTAAGGTTTGATAGCCATTTTGTTTTGGCAAGGCTATATAGTCTTTAAATCTTGAAATCAAAGGATTAAAATGCGTATGTAAAATTCCTAAAGCCAAATAACAATCATAAACTTTTTCAACCAAAATTCTTACACCCAAAAGGTCTAAAACTTCATCAAGCCCTACACCTTTTCTTTGCATCTTTAAATAAATAGAATAATTATGTTTAATTCTTTTATGTATAACAAAACTACCTTGTCTAAACCCATTTTCCAAAAATAACATTTCTATTTTTGAAATAAATTCATTAAATCCAAGTTGAATTTGTTGATCTTTTGCATTTATATAATTATCAATTTGTGCATATTCATCAGGAAGCAAAAATTTAAAACTTAAATCCTCAAGTAAATTCTTTATACTTGAAATTCCAAGTCTATGAGCTATAGGTGCATATACCACCAAGGTTTCTTCGCTAATTCTTTTTTGCTTATCTTCTCGTAAATAATTTAAGGTAAGCATATTGTGCAATCTATCACAAAGCTTTATTACAAGCACACTCACATCTTCAACACCCGCTAGAAGCATATTTCTAAAAGTCAGAGCAGATTTTGCAAGTTTCTCATTGGAATTAGAATGAGTAAGATGATCTTCTCTAATACTAACTATTTTAGTTAAACCTTGAACTAATTTTGTTACTTCTTCGCCAAAATTTGCATTTAACTCTTCTTCATTACAATTTGTATCTTCTAATACATCATGTAATAATGCGGCTATAATCATAGATTGTATAGGACTTAAAAAAGCTACAAAAGAAGCTACTAATATAGGATGAACCGCATAAGGTTCTCCACTCTTTCTAAATTGCCCTTCGTGTTTTTGGATACAAAATTCCACTGCTTTTTCCAAAACAGCAGATTGTGGAAAAACCATAAAAAGAATTTCTTTTGCTCTTTGTAAATCCTTGCAATTTTTTACATCATCAACAAGTTTATCTAGCAATAACTCATCATTTACCAGCTTCAATAAATCCCTCTAATACGATTTTATCTTCTGCTATTTCATATAAAGCAATATCAGTATATTTATATTTATTTTTATCTAAATTTACTAAAGGTTCTGCACCATTTGCAAGCTCTTCAGCTCTTTTAGCCACCACAAGAGCTAATTTGTATCTATCATCTTTTAATTTTTTTAATGCCTTTGCAGCTATTTGTTCTACTCTCATTTTTTACCTTTAATCTTGATTTTTAACAATAGAGCATAAGCTCATATCGCCTTGGATAATTTTTAATAAATTTCCTTCTTTAAACATATTACATACCACAATAGGTAAAGCATTATCTTTAGCTAGAGCTATTGCTGTATCATCCATAACTTTTATATTATCATGTAAAGCTCTTTCATAGCTTAACTCATTAAGCATAATAGCATCATCAAATTTTTTAGGATCTTTGTTATAAATTCCATCTACCTTAGTTGCTTTAATGATCATATCTGCTTGAATTTCAACCGCTCTTAAAGTTGCAGCAGTATCTGTAGTAAAATAAGGATTGCCAGTACCACAAGCAAAAATAACTATGCGTCCTTTTTCTAAATGTCTATGTGCTCTTCTCATAATATATGTTTCGCAAAATGCTTCCATTTGGATAGCACTTTGAACCCTCACATCAAGTCCAGCACTTTCTAATGCTTCTTGCATAGCTATAGAATTAATTACAGTAGCAAGCATACCCATATGATCGCCACTTGTTCTTTTTATCAGTCCATCTCTTGCAGCAGATACCCCTCTAATGATATTACCACCACCTATTACAATACCTACTTCAACATTTTCATGAATCAAACTTTTTATTTCAGAAGCTATATATTTTAAAATAGAATTTTCTATACCAAATCCATTTTCTCCAGCCAAAGCTTCTCCAGAAAATTTAACCAATACTCTTTTTCTTTTATTGTTCATTAAATTTCTCCTTTGATTTAAAACTATATCAAAATTCGCATTAAAAAAAACTAATTTATTTAATCATTTCCAAAGGATTGATATGAAAATTCTTTTGGGTTACTTCAAAAGTTAAATCACTTTCAACCCTACCTATAATATAACCTTTCTTGATATTTCTACCTACTTTAACCCCAGGAGCAATTTTATCTAAATGTGCATAAATAGTATGTATACCATCTTTATTTTCAACAATCACAACTTGCTTTAAAGTTGGAGTTGCTTTTGCAAAAACTACTTTTCCATCTAAGACATTTCTTACCGCAGCATTAGCACTATCACTTTTTAAAACTACATTTTCATTATAGATCTTAATATTATAAATAGGATCTATATAATTTCCAAATTTTTGCTTTACTGTGTAAGATTCTAAAGGAGCTATTGTCTTAGGACCATTATATCGCTTAACACTGCTTGTTTGATAGCTTGAACCCACTTGTTTTATGTTTGAATTTGGCTTTTGATCATCCTTTTTTTGTGCTAATTTTTCTTCTTCTTTTTCTTTGATAATTTTTAATTTATTGAGTGTTTTTCTTAATTCTTGCTGTTGGGCTTGCAAATTAGAAAGTTTTCTAGTATAAATTTCTTTATCAGTTTTTTGTTTAGCTATTTCTTGCTCTTGTTTTTTTCTAAGGTTTTTGAGCTCATCAATTTGATCTTTATAAACTTTTAAATTATTATTAATTGTAGTAATTTGTCTTTGCTTTTCTTCTATTTTTTTGCTCACATCTTCATAATCTTTTGAAATTTGATAAAATTCTTCTTTGAAAATTTTATCCAAAACCCCAACTAACTCCAAAGCAATAATACTATCTTCACTTTCAATATAATTTTTAGGGATTGCTAAATCATAAGCAAAATCTTTAGCAATTAAATCAATTATTTTTCCTTCGATCTTATTTTTATTTTGCAAAAGATCTTTATTTTGTGCATTAAGCTGTTCTAATGCTTTTATTTGAGTTTTCACAGATCCTTCAAGTTTAGAAGTTTTTGAAGTTAAGGTGCTAATTTCTGAAGCAATTTTTTTTAAATTTTTCTCATTATCTAAAATTTCACTAGCTAAATCTTCTAATTTTTTAGATAATTGCTTTACTATGCGTTCATTTTCTTTAATATCTTTTTGCTTTTGTGCAATTTCATTTGCAAATAAAACAGAAAAGGAAAATAAAAAAAGCAAAAAGCATTTTTTCATTTTCTAACCTTAAACATCACAAAATTCACACAAGCAAAACAAACACAAAGCATTGCTAAAAAAATCAAAAATAAATGCGTGAAAATACTTATTTTAGGCAAGCTAATGTCTACACTTTGTAAAGCTAGTTTAATGGATTCAAGATCATAAACTTGGGTAAAAAATAATACAAGCAATAAAAATGCTATAAAACAATCAATAAAAACTATCTTATAAAGCATAAAAGATCTAAACCAAAATGGAGCACCAAGCAAGCACATGATTTCCACTCTTTGAGTATGCTCGAAAAGCCAAATTTTCATTTGTTTAAGCAATAATACAAAACTAAGCAATATTATAATAAACAAGAAAAACCATAATAAAAATTTCACTAAAACTAAAAGTTTATAAATTTTTGTATGCGTTTTTGCAAAAGTCTCCACTCTAGTAATGTTAGGATTTTTTAAAAGTTTATCTTTTAAAATGTTTAACTCATCTTCTGACAAAAGCTTATTAAGCTTTAAAGTATAAAATTTTGGCAATGTAGCTTTTAAAACCTCTATGTTTTTAGCTGATATATCATTTTTAAGTCTATCTATCATTTCATTTGGATTTAAAATTTCTAAAGACTGAAAATGACTTACTTGATCCTCTATGCTTTTTTTATCTAAGTGAGTTTTTCCTACTAAAATGATATTATAATCTTTATTTAAAAGTTTTTCATAATATTCAATAGTTTTATTTGTGATAATCAAAAACTCAAAAGCAAACATCATCACCATTAAAGCAAATATCAAAGAAAGATGATTTTTAAAAGATTTCATTCATTCTCCCATTTTCTATATTAAAACGACGATAATCAAGTCTTAAATTAGTAGGAATTCTATGTGTGACAACTACCACACAAGTTCCAAGTATTTCTCTAGCTGATTTTAATAAAGTCCATATAATATCTGAAGAATACTCATCTAAATTTCCCGTTGGCTCATCACATAAGAGTAATTTTGGATTATGTGCTAGGGCTCTTGCCATAGCCACGCGTTGCTGCTCTCCACCTGAAAGTTGAGCTGGCTTTTTATCAGCTTTGAAAGTTAAATTTACATGCTTTAAAAGCTTTGCAGCTTGTTCTTTACATACATTTTTACTATAACCTTTAATCATCAAAGGTAACATTACATTTTTTTCTACACTAAATTCTTGAACCAAACGATAATCTTGAAAAATAATTCCTATTTTTTGCCTAAGCTGCAAAAGTTCAGCATTAGAAATATCCACTAAATCATTATTGCAAACCTTTAAATTTCCACTTATTGGCTCCAAATCCCCATAAAAAGATTTTAACAAAGTTGATTTTCCACTACCACTTTTTCCTGTGATAAAAACAAAATCATTATCTTTTAGCGAAAAACTAGCATTTTCTATAACAAGCTCATCATAACCAAGACAAAGCTTTTTGGCTTCTATCATCACTGCTTTTTCCTTATCATTTGTTTGAAAGTTATTTAAATCATTATTATTTAATATAAGAATACAATATTTCTCTTAATTTTTCTATAGCTTTTAAATTTTCTTTAGTTTTAAAAGGTTGCTCAAAGATAAATTCTATCTTTTGTAAGTTTAATACTATATAAACATGTTCAGGTTTATAAAAAGCACCAAAAGCTATTTTAATAACAAGTTCTTCATCTTTAATATACATTTTTTCAAAATGCAAGAAAAAATCTTCGCCTTTAAAAACTTCATTTTTAAAATTCTTTTTTATACAAGCTAATTCTTTTGTATTTAATTTTAAATCCTCAATAGCAAATTTTTGATTTTTATTCAAGCTTTTACTCTTGCTAAAACCACTAATGATTAAATCATATATATCTTTATTTTGTCTTTTCCAACGATCTTCATATTTACTTGAAATTTCTAAATTTTCATTTTTTTTGATTAAAGCTTTTAAATGTGAGAAAGTTAAAAAAGTCTCCAAAGTAAAATCAAAATACAAAAAACTATCCGTTCTAAGTTCAAATTGTCCATCTTCTTTTAAAACCCTAGCACATTCATTTGCAAAATTTAACCCCACTACTCTACGGTGAGGCTTTTTATCCCAAGGAACAGGAAAATGCAAAAAGATTTTATCCACAAGATTAGATTCAAGTACGCTTAATAATAATCTTGCATCAGTTTCTATTAATAAAACATTGTTTAAATTTTCACTTAAAGCAAGTTTAGCTACTTGTTCTAATGCAGGAGTGTAAATTTCTATACCAATTATCAGTACATTAGGATTTTGCCTAGCTTGATAAAGTAAATGTCTACCGCTTCCAAAACCTATTTCAATATAAATCTGTTTTTTATTTTTTATTTGTTCTAAAATTTCTTTTAAATCATTAGCAATTAAAGGTGTTTTTTGGATTAACCTTGTGTGTTTTAGCGCCACAGCTTCACAAACTACATCTTGAGTAAAATTTTCTTTAAATACAAGTAAAGCCTTTTGCAAATACCCAATTTGCGAAGGCTTAGTATGTTTTTCACCCTTTATAAGCCATTCTTGACTTTTTTCATCTTTTTTAATTTGTAAAAAAAATTTTTCTTGGTTTATACGCGTAAAAAGCAAATCAACATTTTCACCTTTAGCAAGCCATAAGAATTCAACTCCATCTTTTTCAAAAGGAAGTTGAATTTCTTTTAAAATTTTACACTTAAAATTTGGCATTATTTTACCGCTGTAAATTTATCAGAAGCTTTTGATTCTATGCCATTTGCATCAATTGCAATAACTTCATAACTATATACTTTTCCAGGAGCTGCAGTAATATCTTTTAATTGTTTAGATTTAATCTCTTTAAACACAGCATTACTTCCACCACCACTTCTTTTAACTATGTATTCTTTAGCTCTATCATCATTATCAATCCACTCTACTCTAATACCATCATCTTCAACAGCACACAAAACAATACTTGGCGCTAATGGTGCTCCTAGGGTAATACCTTCCACAGGCTCACTTGCTATAGGACTTTCTAGGCCATCTTTATCGACCATACTAACTTTATAATATCTTTTTTCAGCCACACCTTTAACCACATCTTCATAAGTATTTTCAGAAGTTTTAGCTACCACACTAAAAGGTAAAAAAGTAGTTGAACTTGAATAAATTTTATAATAAGCAAAATCAGCATAATCAATTTTATCCCAAGTTAAAATGATTTTTCTTGGTGCGTCTTTACTTGCTTGTAAATTACTTACCATAGGAGGAAGGGCTTTGGTAGTTGATTCTACTATTTTACTTGGAGTGCTTTTAATACCATCATAAGTTAAAGCTATGATTCTATATTGAAAACTTTCATCAGGTTTTAGCGAATCATCTATATATTCAGCACTTAAGCGATTTTTGATTCTAGCTAATTCTTTAAATTTCATATCTTTCATATTTGCACGCTCAATGATGTATGAATTTACTCTTACATCAGGATGTGGTCTCCAAACTATTTTCACACGATTTGGCAACCCCACAATAGCTTGCACAAAAGGCACTGGATCAATCACTCTATTTGTAAAAGCTTCTATGCTTACACCATCTTGAGAAACTTGTCCAAGTTCATTAAAGGTTTTCATAGAATAATAATATCTTGTATTTGGTGCTAAATTTGTATCAGTATAGTGAGTTTGAAATTTATTTTTGATTTTTGCTATAAGCTCCATAGGTGCACCAGCTGCATTTGCTCTATAAATATAATAACCTGCTATATTTTGATCATACAAAGGTTCCCATTCAAACGCTATACTTGTAATATCACTTATACTTTTAATACTTGATATTTTTGGTAAAGTATCATTTACTTGAGCAATTTGCGGTGAACTTACGCTACAAGCACTAAAAGCTAAAGCAGAACTTAAGATAATCCAATGAAGTTTTTTCATCTATCTCTCCTTGTGTAAAATTTTCTTTTAAAATTTGATAAAAATCATCAAACATAGGAGCTTTTACAAACATCAACTCTTTAGTCCTAGGATGAATAAAATAAATCAAATACGCATGAAGCATTACTCTATTATACTTTATTTTTCCTTTATATCCGTATAATTGATCTCCTAAAATATATCGATTAAAATCTGCTAAATGCACCCTGATTTGATGAGTTCTTCCTGTGTATAACTTAGCAGCTATCAAAGAGCAATTTTTAGCGCTTAATAAATTTATAAAATCTGTTTTTGCATTTTTTGCTAAAGGATTTTTAGTATTTGTAGTAATTTTTTTAAGCCTATTGCTAGGACAACGCATAATAGCTTTTTCATTACTCATTTTATCATTTTTCAAAGGCAATTCACTCAAAGCAAGATAAAATCTACCCATACTTTTATCCAAAAGCTGATTTGCTAAAAATTGATGTGCTTGATTGTTTTTAGCTATGATGATAGCTCCACTTGTGCCCTTATCAAGTCTATGCACAAGCCCTGCTCTATGTTCTCCATTTAAATTTGATAAAGCATAGCCCTTATGCAAAAGCCAATCCACCAAAGTCGCTTCTTTAACACTACTTGCACCATGCACGACAACATTAGGAGCTTTGTTTAAAACCAAAACATCATCATCTTCATATAAAATTTCTATATCAAACTCAGGCGTGTAGCTTTCTTTGGCTTCTTTTGCTAAAGGTAAAAAAATACTTATTTCATCTTTTTGTTTTATTTTTTTAGAACTTTTATTTTCTATTTTTTCATTAATATATATGCAGTTTTCTTTGATTAGTTTAGCAACTTGCGAACGACTTTGCTTAAGTATATCTGATAAAAAAACATCCAATCTTTCTTCACAAAGTGATGAAATTTTTAGCATATTATATTTCCTTGTGATAAAATTTGCAATTTTAGCATATAATTATGTAATATTTTATAAAAAAGGGTAGCTTTGATAAAACTTGATAGAAGAATTTTAACACATTTTGACTTTGTACAACCTCTTTTAGTGTTACCTATCATAGCTATATCTTTTCTTTTAATTTATGAGGCAAATACGCGCTTAGCTGAAAAACAATTTATCTATACTTTAGTGGGTTTTGCAGGATTTGCGTTTTTTTTCTTTTTACCCTTAAGAAGACTAATGTGGCTTATACCTGTGTTATATTGGATTAATATAGCTTTACTTTTAAGTGTGGATATTTTTGGTGTTGAAAAACTTGGAGCTAGAAGATGGCTTGAAATACCTTTTACACATTTTACCATACAACCTTCTGAAATTTTTAAGCCCTCTTTTATTTTAATGTTAGCTTATTTGATTTATCAAAATCCTCCACCACCTAATGGCTATGGCTTAAAACAATTTTTAAAGCTAAGTTTTTATATTTTACTTCCATTTTTACTTATAGCAGGAGAACCTGATTTGGGAACAGCTTTGGTGCTTTTAATAGTAGGCTTTGGAACGCTTTTTATCATAGGGGTAAATTATAAAATTTGGCTTAGTATTTTTTTAGCTATAGCCATAGCCTCACCTATTATTTATAGTGATTTTTTAAAGCCTTATCAAAAACAAAGAATTCATGATTTCTTAGCTGAAGAGCCAAGTTACCACGTAAAACAATCCATCATCGCTATAGGAAGCGGTGGTTTGAGCGGAAAAAAAGCAGATGAAGCTACACAAACACATTTTAAATTTTTACCTATTTCTACGAGTGATTTTATCTTTGCATATTTATCTGAAAGATTTGGTTTTATCGGTGCAGTTGTAATCATACTACTTTACACCTTACTCATTTTTCATTTATTGAGTTTAAATTATAAGCTCAAAGATGATTATTTTACAAGAGTGGTGACAAATTGCATTGCTTTATTTATTTTCATATATGTAGCGGTAAATATATCAATGACCATAGGTTTTGCTCCTGTTGTTGGTATACCTATGCCATTTTTTAGTCATGGGGGAAGTTCTTTTGCTACTTTTATGATTTTCTTTGGAATTTTACAAAATTTAATAACCTTTAGATATTTAGCAATAGAAAAAGCGGTAAAAATAAAATTCTAAATTTAAATTAAGGAAATAAAGATATAATAACATTTTTATTTTAACTTCTGGCGGATTTATAGCTCAGTTGGTTAGAGCAACCGGCTCATAACCGGTTGGTCGCAGGTTCGAGTCCTGCTAAATCCACCATTTATTTTGCATTACAACTTGATTTTCAAAAAAACATTTTCCAATGATTTTTTAGTATTTTGATAATATTTTTGCAAATTTCTTTCTTTTTGCTTTCTTCTATTTGGAGTTTATCTAAAAAAGTTTCTTCAAGAGTGTTAATAAGTTGCATACATTCTTTTGCATTAAATCTTTCTACTTCGTTTAAAGGTGATAACGCTTTTAACAATAAATCTTTATATTCCATAAGAGTTTTAATATCTACCTCTGAAAGCTGGGCTAACAGAGATAGAAATTGTGCAAAATTATACAGTGGCATATATTTCTTTCTTTTTCCACAACATTATAAAATGTGCCTATATATCCGACTAATAAAATCTTTCATGATCTCCACCACCAAAAGTAACCGCTCGTGTTTCTGTGACATTTACACCTAAAGTATTAAATCTCATTGTAAAAGTAGGAGTATCGGTCAATGGTTTAGTGCACCATGTAGTTGATATTACAACTTTTGCTTCACCAGAATTATCAAATTCTTTATCCCATCTTTGTATAATTGGCACAGTTTGACCAAGGCCAACTAAGAGATTAGTTCCACTAAAATCAACTTTTTCTCCTGCAATTCCATCGGTTAATGTTAAAGTTGCACTGGTGTAGCATGAAGCAGGATCTTTCCAAGTATCATATATTGCATGAATGCGTTTTTGCACCTCAATACTTCCTACAATTGCTTCAGAATCAGCTCCATCCCATTCTTTATATTTCACTTTAAGACTAAAAATTCTACCGGTGTGTTCAGTAACTTTTCCAATAGGTTTAAAATTTAAATAAACTGAACCTTTATCATCAGTATGAAGCGTGCCTTTATTTACAAAATTAGTATAACCAAGATACTGATCTGGTTGAACATCTACACTAGAGTTTGGAATTAGTCCATATAGCTCTATAGTTGCTCCTGTATCAAATGGAATATTTTTTACATTTATTCTTGGACGAATTGGACCATTAAATACAGCTGTTTCACTAGCTTTTTCACTTCCATCTTCATATTCAACGCTTACTGTTATCGGACGAACATTAGGATTAATTGTTCTAAACTTAGTTAGCGCAACACCTTTACTATCAAAATATTTTGGAATTAGATCTTCTTTTGGAAGTACTCCATCGCCGACAATACTCCATTTTATTTTTGCATAAGGAGTGCCTTTTGCCAATATACTGACAGTTTCAATCAAATATGGATTTAGCCTTGTTTTACCAAGAGTTAATTGAATTGGAATCTTCTTATAATTTAATTCTTTACTTAAATTTTTACCCAT
>NZ_JAKMPZ010000019.1:0-14075 GCF_025771325.1 Campylobacter sp. RKI_CA19_01122
ACATTTTAATTTTTTTATAATGTTATCTAATTTTTTACTATCTCCAACTTTTAAATCTTCTAAAGCTTCTATGGCTGGAGCAAAGTCTTCTATTTCATCAAGATAATTTTCTAAAGCATTGCGTAAAATTTCAGCTTTTTTCTTTTTAGAAAATTTCGCAGTTTGATTTAAGCGTTCATAAAGCTCTAATGGAAGAGTTAAAGTGTAGCGTTTATTCATTTTATAACCTTTATTTTAGTTTGATAGCTTCTTGACAAGTTTTACATTTGTAACTTGCATTGTTTAATTGAATTTTTTGGTGAATTTCGCAAGGAACTTTGTGAATTTTATTTACACAAGAGCAAATATATTCATAAATTTCTTGATTTTCTTGAAAAGTTGTAGTATTGGCATTTTTATTTAGTTGCGCTTGATGCCATTTTTCTATCTTCATATCTTCTCTTAAAATATGTTCTAAAAGCCATTTTGATGCAATGACATTAAGTTTTTCTTTGAGATCATTTGTGCTTTTGAGATTTTGAATTAAATCAATCATAGATTGGATGATACTTTTGTGAATTTTTTGATGGTTAGAAAGTTCAGGATAACCTATTTTTGCCATGTATTTTTCTTCTTCGGCAAAATGTTCTTTCATATAATTAAAAAAATCTGCAAGTAAAAATTTAATTTGTCCTTTATGGACAGGTTTATCTGAAATCATCTCGACATTTGCAGCAAGTTCAAAAAGTTTTTTATGCTGTCTGTCAATTTCTTCATTATGGATACTATATTTACTACACCATTTTGGTAGCATGTTAGCTCCTTGTTTATATTTAGAAGAGTTTTATAAGCATTATAGTTTACTATATTTTAAATTATTATTAATTTTTATTAGATTTCTATTTTTTCTTTGTATTGTATTAAATTCGCAGAGCATTCTTTACATTTAAACTGCACTTTAGAATATTGCATTTTTAAATGAATATCATAAGGAACCTTGTGTGTTTTTCCTTCGCATTGACATTGATATAAGAATTTTTTTGGTTTTGGAGCTTCTTCTTCAAAAGTATCTGAAGAATTCTTTGCTTGGGTGTTTTGACGCCAATGTTCTATCATCATATCATGCTGAATGATGTGTTCTATCAACCATGAATTAACTACTATATATAATTTTTCTTTTAAATCATTTGTACTTTTTATACTTTGTATGAGTTTTATCATGGATTTTGTGATTTGTTTATGCATGAGTTTGTGTTGATTTAGATAAGGGTAATTAATCTCAGCCATATAGGATTCTTCATCTTGAAAATGAATTTTAATATAGTGAAAAAATTCAGCAACTATCTTTTTAAGCTCGACTTGATAAACTGGCCTATCTGAAATTTCTTCCACTTTGGCAGCAAGTTCAAAAAGTTTTTTATGTTGTTCGTCAATTTTTTCATTATTAATACTATATTTTTGATCCCAATTTGGCAACATAATAAAATCCTAAATTCAATAAAATAGTTAATATTTTATAAATACTTGCCTTTAAATATGCTAAATTCACACTAAATTTACATAAAAAAAATATAATAATCCAAATTAAAATAGCATAAAAGGCTTAAAATGGCTACGCAAATTCTTTTACTAGAAGATGATATTAACTTAGGGGAAATTGTTAGTGAGTTTTTAGAAGAAGAAGGCTTTGAAGTGGTTTTGGTGGATAATGCTCAAGATGCACAAGATAAAGCTTATGAGAAAAATTTTGATTTATGGATTTTGGATGTAAAAGTCCCTTTAGGAGATGGTTTTAGTGTGCTTAAAAATTTAAGAGAAGCAGGTAGATATACCCCAGCTATTTTTATGACCTCTTTAAATACTACTATGGATTTACAACAAGGATTTGAATGTGGTTGTGATGATTATATCAAAAAGCCTTTTGAATTGCAGGAGTTAAAAATAAGGATTAATGCTATTTTAAAGCGTTCTTTTGCGCATAAAAATGAAGATTATGAGGACTTGGGAAATGGTTTTAAATTTGCTTTTATATCGCAAACTTTATATCAAAACGATAAGCCATTGTCTTTACCTTTAAAAGAATTAAAACTTTTATCATTACTTTTGAAAAATAAAGGTAAATTTATAGATACTGCTTATATTTTTGAAGAAATTTGGGAATATGATCAAGAGCCAAGTGAGCTTAGTTTGAGAGCTTATGTGAAAAATTTACGAAAAATTTTAGGAAAAGAAAGCATTATCAATCAAAGAGGAAGAGGGTATTGTTATGCATGAAGCCAAGCGCGTTGCATGGCAAATTCTTTCTTTGTATTTAGTAAGTGTAGGAAGTATTCTTGTAGTGCTTTTTGGTATATGGTATGCTAAGTTAATAGAAGATTTAATAAGCGAATATAGCGTAAAGCTAAGACAAGAACATCGTTTTGTGATTTTGCAAATGGAAAAATCGCGTTTTGAACCCATAGGAAAAAGTGCTAAGAAAATAGCTCAAATTTCTAATGTAAAATTTGCAATATTTGATAGAACTAAGGTTTATTTTTCTAATCTTGATTTACCTGCTCAAACAATTTTTTTTAAATTAAATAATGCGAATATTTATAATAATAACACTTTGATTTATGTAGCTGATATAAATTTAAATAGCTTGTTACTTGCTGATAATCAAAATCAAAGTGCTTTAGAAATATTAGGAGATGTAAATCGTTTAAGAGTTTTAATACAAGGTGATGATATTTCTAAAGAACTTGGATTTATAAGATTTAAAGTTGCTTTAGCTATGGTACTTTCTTTGATTTTTGTTAGTTTAGTAGGATATTTAATACTTAAATTTGCACTCAAACCTTTAGAAGTAAGAATAAGGTTTTTAAATAATTTTATAAAAGATACCACTCATGAGATTAATACCCCAATTAGTGCAATATTAATGAGTGTAGAGAGTTTAGAAAGAAAAAAGAATTTTGAAGAAATTAAGGTTTTAAAGCGTGTAAAAATAGCGGCTTTGACTTTGAGTCATTTGTATTCAGATTTAACTTTTTTAAATTTTTCTCAAGCTTATGAAGCAAAAAAAGATTGGATATTTTTAAAAAATTTGATTAAAGAAAGAATGGAGTATTTTAAGATATTTTTAGAGCAAAAAAATATCGACTTAGAACTTGTTTTAGAGGATAATGGAAAAATTTATGCTAATAAAGAGCAATTTTTTAAAATGTTTGATAATCTCATTAACAACGCGATAAAATATAATATAAAAAATGGTCATATTAAAATAACTCTTTTAGAGCAAAAACTTATAATAGCAGATAGTGGCTGTGGTATAGCAAAGGAAAATTTGGCTAATATTTTTGAGCGTTATTCAAGATTTAATGAAAATCAAGGTGGTTTTGGTATAGGACTTTCTTTGGTGGATAAAATTTGTAAAGAACATAATATAAAAATAAAAGTAGAAAGTGAGTTAAAGAAAGGAACAAAATTTATTTTAATTTGGAAAAATTAAAATTATTTATTGCTCATTTTAGCTTTTTCTTTAGCATTTATAAGCGTTGTGATAAATTCATTTAAATTTTTAGTATCGTTTTGATTTAGAGTTTGTGAGGTATGATTTAGCATTTGAGTGATTAAAAGTTCATTGCTTAAGTCATTATCGCCAAATTCTCTAGCTTTTTGTAGAATTTTTAAAGCAAGTAGATTTTTTACTTCATACATTTTAATCCTTTAAATAAATCACGCTAACAATGCGCTTTGGAGTTTGATTTTTTCTATAAGAAAAAAATCTCTCATCATCAAAGGTGCAAAGATTGATATCAAAAATATCATTAATACCTAATTCTTTTGTTTGAAATTTAACTAATGCTTTTAAATCAAGCTTGTTTTTATGTAAAAAATGTGCAAAATTTTCTTTGCTGTGGTTTAAAACCTCGCCATTAATTTCATAATTTTTAGCACAAATTCCTGCTGAAATGATGAGTTTTAAATTCTTGGTTTGAGTATTAAAGCTTTTTTGCATTTTCAAAACAGCTTCTTTTAAGATATTTTCAAAACAACCTTTTCTACCTGAATGCAAAGCTGCTACGGCTTTATTTTCATCATCATATAAAAGTAAAGGCAGGCAATCAGCGCTTAAAATACACAAAGCTATATTTTTTTCATTGCTAATTATCCCATCAGCATTAAAGTGAAAATTTTTATTATAATGAGTGATGATATTGGAATGAATTTGATTTAAAAATACA
Source organism: Campylobacter sp. RKI_CA19_01122 (assembly GCF_025771325.1). Lineage (NCBI taxonomy): Bacteria > Pseudomonadati > Campylobacterota > Epsilonproteobacteria > Campylobacterales > Campylobacteraceae > Campylobacter > Campylobacter sp. RKI_CA19_01122. Next base: position 4,206 of record NZ_JAKMPZ010000019.1, read on the forward strand.
CACTTTTTTATAGAATTTTCCCAAGGAAAAATATTATTACAAATTTTTGCTCTAAAAATATTATAATCTTGATCAAAGGCTACAAAAGCTTTTGCGAAATCATTTTCTAATAAAGTGATGTAATCTTGTCTATTTGTTGCCATGAAATTTCTTTTTTATAATTTAATTGTCTGTGTATGTATCTTGCTAAAAGATCACTTTCTATATTGACGCGTCTTCCTATGATGTAATTTTTAAACAAGGTTTCATTAAAGGTTATAGGAATAATAGTCAAACGAATACTATCTTTTAAAACTTCATTGATAGTTAAACTTACTCCATCTATAGCTACGCTTGCTTTATTTGCCATATAAATTTGTATATTATCAGGGCATTTAATATAAAAATCAACTCCGTTTTCTTTTTTAGAAATATTAGTAATTTCGCCAATACCATCAATGTGTCCTTGCATTAAATGCCCATCTATTCTATCGCCATAAGCTAATGCAGGTTCAATATGCACATAGTCTTTTAAATTTTCAATAGCTATGTGAGTTCTTGTTTCATAAGAAAGTTCAAGATTAAAGCCATCATCAAAAAGTTTTGTTACGCTCAAGCACGCACCATTAACTGCTATACTATCGCCTAGTTTTGGCTTGTAACTTGCTTTTAATCTTAAAGTGTTGTTTTGATATGATTTGACAAAGGCTAATTCGCGGATTAATCCATTAAACATTCAATACCTTTAATTTTTATGAGATTTTATCCAAAACTTTTAAATTTCAAAAAGTATTTTTAGTGTTTTATTTTAAAAAATATTATATAATTTTTGCCTTTTTTATAAAAATGAGGTCAAAATATGTATGATATAATCGTAATAGGTGGCGGGCATGCTGGAGTTGAAGCTAGTGCCGGGGCTGCTAGAATGGGCAAAAAAACTTTACTTTTAACTACTTTAATCGAGCAAATTGGTGCTGCAAGTTGTAATCCTGCTATAGGCGGCTTAGCAAAAGGACATTTGGTAAAAGAGCTTGATGCTATGGGTGGACTTATGGGACAAATTACCGATGAGGCTGGAATTCAATTTAGAATTTTAAATGAAAGCAAAGGTGTTGCAGTGCGTGGAAGTAGAGCGCAAATTGATATGGACGCTTATAGAATTTGTGCTAGAAATAAGCTTTTAAAACTTGAAAATTTAGAAATCTCTCAAGAGCAAGCTTTGTCTTTACTTATAGAAAATGACGAGGTTAAGGGCGTTAAAACTAATTTAGAAAATACATATTTTGCTAAAAAAATCATACTTACAACAGGAACTTTTTTAAATGGACTTATCCATATAGGTGAAACTAAGCTTCAAGCAGGTAGGGTAGGTGAGCTTGCGTCTGTAAATTTGGGTGAGTATTTAAAACAAAGTGGTTTAAAAGTAGGGAGGTTAAAAACAGGAACTTGTCCAAGAGTAGATGCTAAAAGTATTGATTTTAGTGTTTTAGAAATTCAACCCGGAGATGAAAATCCTAAGGCCTTTAGTTTTAAAACAAAAAATTTCAAGCCTAATCAACTTCCATGTTATATAGCAAGAACAAATTTAAAAACACATGAGATTATAAAAAGTAACTTTTACCGTGCTCCGCTTTTTACAGGACAAATTGAAGGTATAGGTCCAAGATATTGTCCATCTATAGAAGATAAGATTAATCGTTTTGGTGATAAAGAAAGTCATCATTTATTTATAGAGCCACAAACTAAAGATGCTACTGAATATTATATCAATGGCTTTTCTACCTCACTTCCTTATGAAGTGCAAATTGCGATGTTAAGAAGTATAAAAGGTTTTGAAAATGCTAAAATCACGCGTTTTGGTTATGCTATAGAGTATGATTATATTGATCCAACGGAGTTAAAACATACTTTAGAAACTAAAAAGATTAAAAATTTGTATTGTGCTGGGCAAATTAACGGAACTACTGGTTATGAAGAAGCAGCTGCACAAGGTTTTATGGCAGGAGTGAACGCGGTTTTAGCAATTGATGAAAAAGAGCCTTTTGTATTAAGACGCGATGAGGCTTATATAGGGGTATTAATCGATGATTTAGTAATGAAAGGCACAAAAGAGCCTTATAGAATGTTTACTTCAAGAGCTGAATATAGACTGCTCTTAAGAGAAGAAAATGCTATTTTAAGACTTGGAGAATATGGACATAATTTTAAACTTTTAAGTCAAGAAGACTATGCATATATTGATAATATAAAGCAAAATGTTAGGAAAGGACTTGAGTTTTTACTTCAAACTACATGGACACCAAGCAATCAAAATAATGAATTTTTGCAAAGCATTAAAGAAGAAAAAATTACCTCAATAGTAAGTTTGCAAAAAATTGTTGCAAGAGCGAGTTTTAATATAGAAAAATTAAAAGCTCTAGATGAAATGTTTGCAAAAATGGATGAGTATTCTTTAAATGAAATTTTAAATGAAGCAAAATATTATCATTATATAGCAATGCAAAAAGCACAAATAGAAAAAATGAAAAACTTAAATGACTTAAAAATTCCTGAAAATTTTGACTTTAAAAGTGTAAGTGGTTTGAGTAATGAAGTGGTGGAAAAACTGCAAAAATTTAATCCGCCAACTATTTTTGCTGCTTCGCAAATTAGTGGCATCACCCCTGCTGCTTTAGATATTTTGCATATTTATATCAAAATGAAAAACAATAGATGATATTACTTATCTATTGTTTTGATTTGAAAATAAATACACTTCTGTTATTTTAAATAAATACTTGCATATCTTAAATAAAGCTTTTTTATATAAAGAAAAAATTTATTATTTTTTAGATAAACTGCTATACTTTACAACAAATAAATCAAAACAAAGGAAGTAAAATGGCTACATCTGAAAGTAGACGAAGCTTTATGGGCTTTGCCTTTGGAACGGTAGCTGCTGTGGGTGGTGCTTTTTCATTAGTTGCAATGAAAAAAACATGGGATCCGCTCCCAAGTGTAAAAGCAGCAGGTATTACTACCGTAGATCTTTCTGGTATGAAAGAAGGCGAATTAAGAACAATCGAGTGGCGTAAAAAGCCTATATTTATCTTAAAAAAAGATGCGGATATGGCAAAAGATAGCAGTAGGGATGTTATTGTGGGTGATGTTGCATATACTGTAGTTATTGGTCTTTGCACGCATTTAGGCTGTATTCCAGCTTATGCTCCAAGTGAGAAATTGTTTAAGTGCGCATGCCACGGTGGCGAATTTGACACTAGTGGTAAAAATGTATTTGGTCCTCCTCCAAGACCTTTGGACATTCCTCCTTTTAGAATTGATGGAACTAAATTAGTGTTAGGTGAAGAAGGTCCAGAATATAAAAAAATGATTGCGGAGGCTTGATATGGCACAGATAAAAAAAGCTAGTGGTATTATAGATTGGCTTGATCAAAGATTAGCTGTAAATAAGCTTTTTAATGTTTTAATGGCTCAGTATTGGATACCAAAACAAATTAACTTCTTATGGGCAATGGGTGTTATCCTAACAACTCTTTTTGCTATTTTATTTATTTCAGGTCTATTTTTAGTAATGTATTATAAGCCAGATGTGGCTTTGGCTTTTGATAGTGTTAATAAAACTATCATGCAAGAAGTAGAGTATGGTTGGCTTTGGCGTCATATGCATGGTGTGGCTGCTTCAGTTGTGTTTTTAATCATATATATCCATATGTTAACAGGAATTTATTATGGCTCTTATAAAAAGGGTCGTGAGATGATTTGGATTAGCGGTATGCTTTTATTTGTTGTATTTTCAGCAGAAGCATTTAGTGGGTATATGTTGCCTTGGGGACAAATGAGTTTTTGGGCTGCTCAAGTTATTACTCAGCTTTTTGGTGGAATTCCTTTTATAGGTGATGCATTAGTTATTTGGATAAGAGGAGATTTTGCAGTATCAGATCCAACTTTAACTAGATTTTTTATGCTGCATGTGTGCTTATTGCCAATTGTAATTTTAGCAATTATTGCATTCCACTTTTATTCTTTAAGAATTCCTCATGTAAATAATGAAATTTCAGAAGAAATTGATTTTGATTTGGAAGCTGAAAAATATTTAGCAGGTGATACAAAAGGTTCTAAAGTTATTCCTTTTTGGCCAGGATTTTTAGCTAAAGATTTTATGTATATTGCGTTATTTATGATTTTCTTTTTCTATTTGGTGTGTTTTAAATTTAATTTCGCAATGGATCCAATTAACTTTGACCCAGCAAATTCTTTAAAAACACCTCCTCATATTTATCCTGAGTGGTATTTCTTATGGAGTTATGAAGTTTTAAGAGGATTTTTCTTTGATGTTGGAAGCATTAAAGCTTTTGATATAGGTCTTGCAGCGTTTGGTATAGCACAAATTATTTTCTTCTTGTTGCCTTGGCTTGATAGAAGTGATGTTGTAAAACCAGCACACGAAAGACCAATGTTTTTTGTATGGTTTTGGGTGTTATTGATAGATTTAATTGTACTAACAGTTTATGGAAAGCTTCCTCCAACGGGAATTAATGCTTGGATAGGATTTTATGCTTCTATGGTATTTTTACTATTATTGTTAGTAGTCTTACCAATTATTACTATCATGGAAAGAAAAAGGGGCTAATAATGAGAGAATTAAAAATATTTTTTGTAGTTGTCTTTTTCACAGGTTTAGTTTATTGGGGGGTTGAGCCTTATGCACATTCAGTGATGAATCCTCCTTCAACTCCAGTTAATTTTGACTTTGCAAAAGCTGATGCAGAATTTACCAAAGGCGAAGTTGCTTTAAAAGAAAAAGCTGCAATAGATGCTAATGCTTCAGGAAGTGAAAAAGCTATAGCTAATGCTCAAAAAGCATTAGAGCTTGCTAAAAGCCAAGAAGAAGCTACCAAGCAATTATGGGAAAAAATCGCAAAAATCGATTTTAGCAAAGGTAATGCACAAAAAGGAAAAGAGCTTTTTGAAGGAAATTGTATTGCATGTCATGGTGTGAAAGCCGTCGGAATTCCTGCTACTATTACAGATTCTTCTTTAGGTGTAACACCTCCTGATTTAAGTGATGCGGGTGCTATTTATGATGAGAAATTTTTAGCAGCACTGATTGTTGATCCAGTTAAGGCTTTGCAAATTTCACATAAATTTAATGATGAAAATCCATTCTTAATGCCTGCTTATCCTTTAAGTGGTGATGAAGCACAAGATAATCAAGATTTAGCAGATTTAATTGCATTCTTTAAAAATACAGCTAGTGAGTATGAGAAGGAATTTGATACAAAATTAAAAGTAGATTTAGAAGAAAAATATGCTAAAAACCAAGAGCTTTCAGAGCAAGCAAAAACGGCTTTAATTGCAAAAGAATTTGATTTTGCTAAAAACAAACATACATTTGAAAATGCTTGCGGAAGATGCCATGATGTAAAGTATGATGGTTTTGTTTCAAGTTCAAATATGAGTGATTTAAAAAATTATCTTGGTATGACACCTCCGGATTTATCTATGATGATTCGTTCTAAAGGCACGCATTATCTTGAAATCTTCATCAATGAACCTCAAAAGAAAATTCATGGAACTGCTATGCCAAGAGTTGGTCTAAATGAAAAAGCACAAACTCAAGTTATTAGTTATCTTGAAAAAGTTGGTGATAGTAAAAAAGAAGAAAGAGAACAAACAGGAATTTATATTATGATATTCTTTGCTATCTTAAGTATTTTTGCTATAGGTTGGAAAAGATCAGTTTGGTCTAAACTACACTAATTTACTCAAAGAACGCCTTGTGGCGTTCTTTTTCTTCAATAATAAGCTAAATATAAAATAAAATTTGATATAATATTTTTTCATTTCACACGCATTAATTCCTTATTAGGTTGCTTATGGGTTAAAGAATGCGGAGGAATAAACCTAATTATTTTATTTCAAGGAGAATTTCATGGTAAGCATGAGAGATTTGTTAGAGTGTGGTGTACACTTCGGACACCAAACAAGAAGATGGAATCCAAAAATGAAAAAATTTATTTTTGGTGAAAGAAAAGGTATTTATGTAATTGATTTGCAAAAAACGCTTAGATATTTTAGATATACATATAACATTGTTCGTGACGCTGCAGCAGAAGGTAAGACAATTTTATTTGTTGGAACTAAAAAACAAGCAGGTGGAGCGATTAAGGAATATGCTGAAAAATGTGGTATGCCTTATGTAAATCACAGATGGCTTGGTGGTATGATGACAAATTTTGGAACTATCCGCCAATCAATTAGAAAATTAGAAGTTATAGAAAAAATGGAAGAAGATGGAAGTATTAAACTTTTAACTAAAAAAGAAGCATTAATGCTTACTAGAAAAAAAGAAAAATTACTAGCATATCTTGGTGGTATTAGATATATGAAAACTCAACCTGATATGATTTTTGTTATTGATACTGTTAAAGAAAAAATTGCAGTACAAGAAGCTAATAGATTAAAAATCCCTGTAGTTGCTCCACTAGATACAAACTGCGATCCTGATTTAGTTGATTTTCCAATTCCAGGAAATGATGATGCAATTCGTTCGGTTCAACTTTTCTGTCAAGAAATGGCTGAAGCAATCAATGAAGGTAAAGCATTAAGAGAGCAAGATGGTGAAGTTAGCGAAGAACAGCCTATTTCTGAAGAAGAGAAAAAAGAAGTTTTAGAAGAAGCTATGAGTGAAGAAGATTTTGAAGGAGATAAAGAGTAATGGCTGAAATCACTGCACAAATGGTAAAAGAACTGCGCGAGAGTACTGGCGCAGGTATGATGGATTGTAAAAATGCTTTAAAAGATACAGATGGTGATTTTGAAAAAGCAGTGCAACTTTTAAGAGAAAAAGGACTTGGAAAAGCTGATAAAAAAGCTGATCGTTTAGCTGCTGAAGGTTTAGTAAGTGTAAAAGTAAGTGATGATTTTAAATGTGCAACTGTAAGTGAAATTAACTCAGAAACAGATTTTGTTGCTAAAAATGAACAATTTATTGCTTTAACAAAAGATACAACAGCGCATATTCAAGCTAAGAGTCTTCAAAATGTTGAAGAATTACATTCAAGTGAGATTAATGGTGTTAAATTTGAAGAGTATTTAAAAAGCCAAATTGCAACTATTGGTGAAAATTTAGTTGTTAGAAGATTTGCTACTTTAAAAGCAGGTGCTAATGGCATAGTAAATGGTTATATTCACACCAATGGTCGTGTTGGTGTAGTTATTGCTGCAGCTTGCGATAGTGAAGCTACGGCTAGCAAGTGTGGAGAATTTTTAAAACATATTTGTATGCATATTGCTGCAATGAAGCCAAGTTATTTATCTTATGAAGAGCTTGATATGGATTTTGTAGAAAATGAGTATAAAGCTTTAGTTGCTGAGTTAGAAAAAGAAAATGAAGAAAGAAGAAGATTAAAAGATCCTAATAAACCAGAGCATAAAATTCCAAAATATGCAAGCAGAAAACAATTAACTCAAGAGGTAATTCAAGCAGCTGAAGAAGCTATTAAGGCTGAACTTCAAGCACAAGGTAAGCCAGAAAAAATTTGGCCTAATATTATCCCAGGTAAGTTGAATAGTTTTATAGCAGATAACTCTCAACTTGATAGCAGACTTACTTTAATGGGTCAGTTTTATGTAATGGATGATAAAAAAACTATCGAACAAGTAATTGCTGATAAAGAAAAGGAACTAGGTGGAACTATCAAAATAGTCGAATTTATTCGCTTTGAAGTAGGTGAGGGCCTAGAAAAGAAAACTGAAGATTTTGCTGCTGAAGTTGCTGCACAAATTGGTTAAAAATGGAACTTTTAAAAGCGGAAAATTTAAACCATAGTTTTGATATTCCGCTTTTTGAAAATTTAAATTTTACTTTAAATACAAAAGATTGTATTGCAGTATGTGGAAGCAGTGGATGTGGTAAATCTACTCTTTTGCATATTTTATCTACCTTATTAAAACCTCAATCGGGAAAAGTTTTTTATAATAATCAAGATTTATACGACTTAGATGATGAAGCTTTGCTAGAAATTCGTAGAAAAGATTTTGGTATTATTTTTCAAATGCATTATTTATTTAAAGGTTTTTTGGCTTTTGAAAATATAGAACTTGCGAGTGTTTTAAGTGGGCAGAATATTGATTATGAATTATTAAAAAAACTTGATATTGCAGATTTAATGAATCAAAAAATCACAAAACTAAGCGGTGGACAACAGCAAAGAGTAAGTATAGCTAGGGTTTTAAGCAAGAAGCCAAAAATTATTTTTGCAGATGAGGCTACCGGAAATTTAGATTTTAAAAATGCTTTAAATGTAATGGATATTTTGATTGATTATATCAAAGAAAACAATGCAGCTTTAATTTTTGTTACGCATGATCAAGAGCTTGCTAAAAAATGTGATAAGGTTTTTCACTTAAACAACCATGGAATTTGTTAAATATTTAGGTGATGAAAATGTAGTTATTTTCATGCTTTTGTTTGCTAGAATGAGTGGGTTGATAATTTTTTTCCCTTTTTTTTCTCATAATAGTATTCCTTTGGTGGTAAAAACAACTTTGGTAATGTTTTTAACAATGTTTTTATACCCTTTAGCTAAACTTGAAAATAATACACCTGATTCTTTTTTTATTCTATATCTTTTAAGTGAAGTTATTTTTGGGATGATAGCAGGAATGATTTTGCAAATGACTTTTGCCATTTTGCAAATGGCAGGTGAGCAGATTTCTTTTACTATGGGTTTTTCAATGGCTAGTGTTATGGATCCCACAACAGGTGCAAATACTCCTGTAATTTCACAAGTTTTAAATTTATTAGCTTTGCTTGTATTTTTAGCTTTTGATGGACATCATTTGATTTTGCTTTTTATATCTAATTCATTGGAATATATTAGTTTAGGTGGATTTTATCCACATGAAAATTTAATGCTTTATTTAAATAAAGCTATGGTAAATATTTTTGTGCTTGGTTTTTCTATGGCTTTTCCTGTTTTAGCTATTTCTTTACTATCAGATGTGATTTTTGGCATGCTTATGAAAACTATGCCGCAATTTAATCTTTTAGTGGTTGGTTATCCTATCAAGATATTTTTGTCTTTCGCGGTTCTTATTGCTATTTTACTTATTATGATGCAATATTTTAAAAATTTAATAGTAAAAAGTTTTGAGCATATGGAGTTGTTATTTTTTAATATATAAGCATTAAATAATTAAAAATGTTTTAAAATAATGTATTTTTTATTCTTGGGAGATGATAATGAGGGTTTTGCTAATAAATTCCAATATAGCTGTTTCAAAATTAATTAGTTTGGGGGTTCAAAAATTAGGTTATGATTTTGAGGAGCTCAAGGATATTGAGGAGCTTGAGGGATTTTATGATGTAATTATTATAGATCATGATATTGAGGCTGATTTAGATGATTTAAAAAGTAAATGTGATAGATTGATTTATTTGTTACCTAGAAACCTAGAACAAAAAGAAGGTATAGAATGTTTGTATAAACCGTTTTTACCTACCGATTTTATAAATCTTCTAAGTGGAGATGGGGTTTTGGATGATATTCAAAAAGATGCTTTGAGCGAAGATGAACTAAATTTTGATGATGAGGAAGTTGTTGGTAAAGATATGCCTTTGGATGGAAATGAACTTTTAGAAGGTATTGATTTGTCTGAACATGAAGAAAATTTGAGTGAAGATGATTTAAACTTACAAGAAGATTTTTTTGAAGAGAATTTAGGTGATGGATTAAAAAATGATGATATGTTTAATGCGACAAGTGAGTTAATAGATGAAGAGAAAACAGAAGATGATTTAGTTTTTTCAGATAGCTTGGATAAAGAAAATATAGAAGAAAATATAGAAGAAAATATAGAAGAAAATATAGAAGAAAATATAGAAGA